>SGZE01000018.1 GCA_004214015.1 Flavobacteriales bacterium
GATCCTGATTATATGAGAGAAATAAACCTGAATATTACCTCTGAACAAAACAATCCAAAGAGAGGTGAAATTTTAGAAATGTATTCCCAAAAGTTTGGAGATGAGATTGAAAATATTGTGTTTTATTTTGTTTTTGGCCTTTTTAAAATAGCGGTTATTGTTCAACAAATATATTTTAGATACGAAAAGGGCTTAACAAAGGATCCAAGGTTTAAACATCTAAATTTTGTTGTTCAAGCATATGCAAGAATGGCAAAAACATCAATAGAGAAACAAAAGATTGAATTTTAATTAATCACTTTATCTTTCTTTTTTATTGTAACTGAAGAAGGATGAAGTAAAATTTCTGCAAGCCCTTTTGTTTTAGGCAGCTCATAAACATAAAAATACTCTAAAGCATCTAACTTGCCTTGATAGAATTTTGAATCTAATGTACTATTGCTACTTGATAAAGCATACTTAGTAGCCACACCAATTTCTAGCCAAGACCAACCAACAAGAATTAGACTGAAAAACTCCATGAAAATTGATGCATCAGCTAAAAATTTTTCATAATCTCCTTTTAATGCAAATGGCATGAGATGAAATAATATCTTTTGACTTTGATCTAGTTGATCATTTAAAGAGGAGGCCCACTTTTTTAATTCATCATCTTGATCTGCCTTTTCAATTGTCATTTTAATTTCATCTAATAACAGTTTAGCACCTTCACCATTATTTAACATCATTTTTCTTCCAAGAAGATCTTGTGATTGGATTCCTGTAGTACCCTCATATATTGAAGAGATTCTTATATCACGATAATATTGCTGTAGAATAAAATCTGAACAAAAACCATACCCTCCAAGAACTTGAAGACCATTATTGATAGAGTAAATACCAGCCTCCGAAGGATAAGTTTTAACGACAGGAATTATCATTTCCAATAAAGTATGATACTTATGTTTTTCTTTATCATCAGTGCTGTTATGTTGGAGATCATAATATTTTGCAGCTTTAAAAATCAAGTTCATAGAACCCTCAACCATTGACTTTTGAAGTAGAAGCATTCGCCTTACATCTGGATGTTCAATAATTAAACTTTGTTTATCTTTTAAATTTTTAGTTCCATCTGATGAAAGTTTTCGACCCTGAGGACGTTCGTTGGCATATTCAAGTGAAGCGTAATAAGCACCACAAGCAATAGCTGATGCTCCCCTACCAACAGCAATACGAGCACCATTCATCATTAGAAACATATAATTTAAACCCTTATTTTCCTCACCGACAAGATAACCTTGACAATCATCTTTATCTCCAAAACTAAGATGGGTTGTACAATACCCTTTTTGACCCATTTTTTCAAAATCAGCAACAGTAGTAACATCATTAAATAAAAGCTCACCATTATCCTGTATCCTCATTTTTGGCACCACAAATAATGAAATTCCCTTTGTCCCCGCTGGAGCTCCATCTATTCTAGCTAATAATAAATGAACTATATTATCAGCATACTGATGATCTCCTCCAGAAATGAATATTTTTTGACCACTAATTTTATACTTACCATCCTCAATTGGAGTTGCCTTTGTCACTATATCTGATAATGAACTTCCTGCTTGTGGTTCAGTTAAACACATAGTTCCACCCCATTCACCTGTAAGCATTTTAGGTGTATATTTTTCTTTAAGATCTTTACTGGCAAATTCTACAATTAGCTCGGCAGCTCCTGAAGTAAGACCAGAATAACCAGGTAAATGGTTATTGGCAGCATCTAAAATATAGTTAGCAGCTGTATGAACAAGTAAGGGTAATTGTAAACCTCCATCTTCATAATTAAATGGTGCAGAAATTAAGCCCATAGAACCACCTTCCTTCATCATTTTTTCAACTTGTTGGTGAACATGAATCGAGCCATCTTTATAATGAGCTGGATTTTCATCCATTTCCTTGAAATATGGAAATAACTCTCTATCTGCAAATTGTTTAACAGATTCAACATAAAGATTCACAGACTCAAGATCGTAATCAACAAACCTATCCTTTTCCAGGACGGTTTCTAATTCTTGAACAATATTCATAAAAAACTTTACTGTTGAAAGATCAATATATTTTGATGCCATAAATAATAAAATTAGAAGCTAATATATTGTATTTAATTAAAGAGAACTAAAACAATTTAGAAGCTTTTTTGAAATTATAATTTCCATCTTAATAAATTATCAAAATTGAAGGGCTATTATCTTTTAATTTTTAATCCAAGAACATATATTTGCACTTTAATTTTATAAACATAAAAAATGTCAAAAAATATAGGTAGGGTTTCAAAAGTAATTGGAGCGGTTGTTGATGTAGAATTTTCATCAAAGGATAGTGTGCTTCCAGAGATTTATGATTCATTAGAAATAAAGAAAAAAGACGGCACCATTCTAGTTTTAGAGGTTCAATCACATATTGGAGAAAACATTGTTAGAACAATATCAATGGACTCTACAGATGGATTAAGTAGAGGGACTGAGGTTGTTGCTACAGGAAATCCAATTCAAATGCCAATTGGTAATGATGTATATGGAAGACTTTTTAATGTGGTTGGAGATCCTATTGACGGACTTGAAGTGTTACCTAAAACTGAGAATGATGGTATGTCAATTCACAGAGATGCTCCTGCATTTGATGAGTTATCAACTTCTACTGAAGTTTTGTTTACAGGGATTAAAGTTATTGATCTTATCGAACCATATGCAAAAGGGGGTAAGATTGGACTGTTTGGTGGAGCTGGAGTAGGAAAAACAGTATTGATTCAAGAGTTAATAAATAATATTGCCAAAGGTCATGGTGGTTTATCAGTTTTTGCTGGAGTTGGAGAAAGAACAAGAGAAGGGAATGATTTACTTAGAGAGATGATCGAGTCTGGTATTATTAATTATGGTGAAGAATTCAAAAAATCTATGGAAGCAGGTGAGTGGGATTTAAGTAAAGTTGATAAAAAGGCATTATTAGAATCAAAAGCAACATTTGTATTTGGTCAGATGAATGAGCCTCCAGGAGCAAGAGCTAGAGTTGCGCTTTCAGGTTTAACTATAGCTGAATATTTTAGAGATGGTGGAGCTGATGGACAAGGAAAGGATGTATTATTCTTTGTAGATAATATATTTAGATTTACACAAGCTGGTTCTGAAGTTTCAGCTCTTTTAGGAAGAATGCCTTCAGCTGTTGGATACCAACCAACACTAGCAACAGAAATGGGTGTTATGCAAGAAAGAATTACATCAACAAAGAATGGTTCAATTACATCTGTTCAAGCAGTATATGTTCCAGCAGATGATTTAACAGATCCTGCTCCAGCTACAACTTTTGCTCACCTTGATGCAACAACAGTATTATCAAGAAAAATTTCAGAGCTTGGAATTTATCCAGCTGTAGATCCTCTTGATTCTACATCAAGAATTTTGACTCCAGAAATTTTAGGAGACGATCATTATAATTGTGCACAAAGAGTTAAAGAGTTACTGCAGAAATATAAAGAGTTACAAGATATTATTGCTATTCTTGGTATGGAAGAGCTTTCAGAAGAGGATAAACTGGCAGTTGCTAGGGCTAGAAGGGTTCAAAGATTCCTTTCTCAACCTTTCCATGTTGCTGAACAATTTACAGGTATCCCAGGTGTTCTTGTTGACATTAAAGAAACCATAAAAGGATTTAATATGATTATGGATGGTGAACTTGACCATATTCCAGAATCTGCATTTAACCTTAAAGGAACAATAGAAGATGCAATAGAGGCTGGTGAAAAAATGTTAGCAGAAACAAAATAATAATGTACTTAGAAATAATTACACCAGAACAAACTTTATTTAAAGGAGACGTTGAATCTATTCTTTTTCCTGGATCACATGGTGATTTCCAAGTACTAAATGATCATGCGCCAATCGTGTCTAATCTTACAAAGGGTAAAGTAAAAATTATTGGAAAGATGACTATTCAAGAAGATGTAAAAGATAAATTTGAGTTTAATGAAAAGCAGACAATATTAGAGATAGAGTCTGGTACTGTTGAAATGAATAATAATCAAGTTACTTTATTAGTTGATTAATCTGACTAATTATTAAATTAATCTCCCAGCCTTTAAGGGATAAACTCTTAATTACTTTGTTTTTTAACTCAGCATTTGGTTTATCACTAAATTCAATTTGTTTAACACATAGCTTTTTAAGTTTAGTACTGTAGTCTACTTCACTTATTTGCTTTAACGCATTACTAATATTCCAATCCGAAATGTTTCTTGATTTAAGTTCTCTAATTATTTTATTCTTCCCCCAATTATTATTGTTAAATTTTCCTCTAACATATGCTTCAGAAAACCTAGTTTCAGATATAAAATTCTCATCAATTAGATAGCAAACATATTCATCTGCATCATCACCAAAGACGCCAAGCTTATTAAGTTTATTAGTGACTTCTTGGTGACACCTTTCTTGGTATGCACAATAGTATTCTATTTTCTTTTTTACTGAAGATTCCATTATATAATATAAAAAAAACCGTTTAGAAATTCTAAACGGTTTTTTAAAAAGATTTTATCTTAAAATTTTTGATCTACTATCTGTTAAATTATATTGAAGATATAAGTAAGAGTCTCGAGGTATAATTTTAATTATCCTCTTATGATTGAAACTCCACTTATTTTTCAATGAAAATAGACCTTTATCTATATACGCTGCTACAAATGGGTGCACATGAATGTAGATTGCTCCTTTTTTATAACGCGCATTCTTAACAACTCTGTTAAGTTCAGTATTGATTTTGTCTACTAATAAAATAGGTGCTTCCACTTCTAAATCCTTATTAGGATTTGCTTCTTTTGTTTTGATGTTCATCTCAGGCCTTATTCTTTGCCTTGTAATTTGAATCAAACCAAATTTGCTTGGTGGAAGAATTTTATGTTTAGTTCTATCTTTTGCCATTTCTTGGCAAAAATGATCGAACAACTTTTTTCTGTTTTCTCTTTTTGTTTGGTCTATAAAGTCTACTACAATAATTCCTCCCATATCTCTTAATCTTAGTTGTCTGGCAATTTCAGCAGATGCAATTAAGTTTACTTCCATAGCAGTCTCTTCTTGTGTTTTTGATTTATTTGATCTGTTTCCACTATTTACATCAATAACATGAAGAGCTTCTGTATGTTCAATTATTAGATATGCTCCTTTTTGCATAGAGACTGTTCTTCCGAATGAAGATTTAATTTGTCTCTCAATTCCATATTTTTCAAAAATTGGAGTTACTCCTTTATAGAGTTTAACGATAGATGATTTTGTTGGAGCTATAAGCTTTATATAGTCTTTAATCTCACTATGTAAGTTAGGATCGTCTAGATAAATATTTGAAAATGAATCATCAAATATATCTCTTAGCTTTGATGTTGTTCTATTTATCTCTCCTAAAATTTTAGTTGGATAAGAATCTGATTTACTTAAGTTGATACAGAGTCTTTTCCATCTAAGAATAAGATCTTTTAAATCTCCTTCTAGCTCATTTACTGATTTGTTTTTTGCTACAGTACGAATTATTACACCAAAACCTTTTGGCTTAATATTCTTGACTAAGTTTTTTAGTCTTTTTTTCTCATCTTGACTTTTAATTTTTTGTGAAATCGAGATTCTCTCAGAGAAGGGAATCAAAACCATAAATCTACCTGCTAATGAAATCTCAGAACTCAGTCTGGGACCTTTTGTAGATATTGGTTCTTTGATAATTTGTACTAAAGTTGTTTGTTTTGCTTTTAAACAATCTTTAATAAGACCATTTTTTGGAATATCTTTCTCAAAGTCAAATTTACTAAATGAAAAAGATTTCACTTTTTTAGTATCAATTTGATCTACAAATTTTGATAATGATAACAATTTAGGTCCTAAGTCATGATAATGAAGAAAACCATCTTTCTCATGCCCTACATTTACAAATGCAGCGTTTAATCCAGGAATAGTTTTTCTAATTTTTGCAACAAAAATATCACCTACAGAAAATTTGTTTTTACCTACTTCTTTATCTAGCTCTACAAGTCTACCCTCGCTAAGCATTGCAAAATCAACAGCACTTGAATTTGATCTTATAATCAATTCTTTTTTCACTGTTTTAAGTATTATTTCTACTGTTAAGTAGAAAGGTTAAACATTTTTCAATAATAATATAACTTTCGTTATACGTTATTTCAAAGAACTTTGGGATATGTTTAGAGTGTAATCCCGAACACTATTTTTTCTTATGTCGGTTTGCTCTCGCTCTTTTTTTTCTCTTGTGAGTAGCAACCTTATGTCTTTTTCTTTTTTTACCGCTAGGCATATCTATCTAGTTTTAAAATTAGCCAACTGGCACATTTTGTTTTACAGATTTGACAAAAGTTTTCGAAGGTTTAAATGCAGGAATATTATGAGCAGGAATAATAACAGCAGTGTTTTTTGATATATTTCTACCTGTTTTTTCTGCTCTAGTCTTAATTATAAAACTACCAAACCCTCTTAAGTAAACGTTATTATTATTTTCGAGAGAATTTTTTATTTCCTCCATAAATTTTTCAGCGATCATCTGAACATCAGTTTTATCAACTCCTGTTTGATCCGATATATTTTTTACAATATCTGCCTTTGTCATTTTCTGTTATATTGGTTATACAATTAGCTTTTAAGGCTAGCAAATATATAAATTTATATTTTAAATTAGTGATTTAGTAATATATAATTACCCTTAGAATATTTCACAAATGTCTTTTGAAAATCAATTAGTTAAATGGTATCTAAATAATAAAAGAGAATTGCCATGGAGAGAAAATATTGATCCATATCGAGTATGGATATCTGAAATTATTCTTCAACAAACTCGTGTAGTTCAGGGTGAGAAATATTTTAATAATTTTATAAAAAAGTTTCCTTCCCTTGAAAGTCTTTCCTCTGCAGATGAATCAGAAGTCTTAAAAATGTGGAAGGGTCTAGGCTATTATAATAGGGCAATTAACATTCATAAAACTTCAAAAAAAATAACTAATACATTAAATGGCATATTTCCAAATACTTATAATGAATTAATTAAGTTAAATGGAATAGGGGACTATACCGCCAGCGCTATATCATCTATTTGCTTTAATGAGTATAATCCAGTTGTTGATGGAAATGTTTTAAGGCTAATATCCAGATACTATGGACTTAAAACCCCAATAGACTCATTAAAAGGGCAAAGAAATATTAGAGAAATTGGTAAAAAACTAATAAGCAAAGTTTCTAATCCAGGTGATTTTAATCAAGCTATGATGGAGTATGGTGCCCTAGTCTGTTCTCCTTTCCCTGATTGTGAGTCATGTATTTTCTCCTCAAAATGTGTGGCATATATGAATAAAGAAGTTGATGCAATACCTGTAAAATCGAAGAAGAAAAAACCTAAAGAAAGATTTTTAAATTATATCGTATTTATTGACAGTAAACACAAGACAATAGTTAATAAAAGAACGAATAAAGATATTTGGTATAAACTAAATGAATTCCCACTTATTGAAAGTAAAACAGAAATAAAAAACATAAATACCCTCACTGACTTCAAAAAACTTATTGATAATTCATCTTTAACTATTATAAAAGAAAAGGAAATATATAGAGTAAAACATATTCTGTCTCACCAGATACTATATATTTCATTTTATCAGATTAGTGTTAAAGAAACAATCACCTCAGGGGTGCATTTATCCAATTTAAACAACTATAATTTTCCGGTACCCATTACTAATTTTATTAATAAGTTATTAATCTAGGTACTCTATTTTTGTATATTAGCTCATATATATAATTATGAGCGGAACACTAAATAAAGTAATGTTAATTGGTCATCTAGGGGATGATGTGAAGATTAAACATTTTGATAACGGAGGTTGTCTTGCAAGATTTCCTCTTGCTACTAACGAAACATATACTAATAAAACAACCAACGAAAAAGTAACAAATACAGATTGGCACAACATTGTATTGAGAAATAAAGCAGCTGAAATCTGTGAAAAATATTTATCTAAAGGAGATAAAGTATATGTTGAAGGTAAGCTTAGAACAAGAAAATGGCAAGGAGAAGATGGTGTAGATAAATACACAACCGAAGTAAATGTTGATGAGTTTACTTTTCTTTCAACTAAGAAAGATAATGTTTCAAACACAGAAGAAAAACCTGCTACAGAAAATAATAATCAGAAAAGTGATAATACTGAAGACGATCTACCTTTCTAAACATATTTTTGAATCTCAATCCTTAACTTTTTATTCTAGATCTTTGTGATAGTAAAAATTATTTTAATCTTAATTTTTCTAATTTTATCTGCTCTGACTTCAGGTTGTGAAGTTGCTTTTTTCTCACTTGATAAATCAAACATGCCTAATGAAGATGGCAATAAACTGATAAAGAAAATAAAATTACTATTAGAAAAGCCTAAGAGATTACTAGCCACTATTCTTATCTCTAATAACTTTATAAATATCGCAATAGTTATTCTGTTTGCATCGATTGATAACCCATATCTAAGCTCATTGAATAGTCCAATTTTAGAGACTGTTTTAGAAGTAGGATTAATAGGGATGCTAATTTTATTTATTGGAGATATTCTCCCTAAAATTTATGCTAATAGAAACCCTTTAGGCTTTTCTAAACTTATGGTTAGCCCTATTTATTTCTTAGATCGTTATATATTATTTCTGTTTAATAATCCGATGAGTCAATCTATGAGTTACCTAGAATCAAATTTAGCCAAGGATTCAAAACAATTATCTGTAGATAAACTTTCACAAGCTCTTGAGCTTACTGATTCAAAAGAGACCAGTACGGAGGAGAAAAAAATTCTTAAAGGAATTGTAAACTTTGGAAATGTTGAAACAAGACAAATAATGTGTCCTAGAGTAGACGTGTTTGCTCTTGAGTCAGACATGAAAATAATTGATATAATAGAAGAATTAAAAGCTAAAGGTTTTTCAAGAGTTCCCGTGTATGAAGAAAATCTTGATAAAATTACTGGGGTTTTATATGTTAAAGATCTTTTACCTCACCTTGAAAAAGAAAATTTTAACTGGACCTCACTTCTACGTAAACCACTTTATATTCCAGAAAATAAAAAATTAGATGATTTATTAACTGAATTTAAAACAAAGAAAATTCACATGGCTATTGTGGTTGATGAATATGGAGGTACCTCTGGAATTATTACACTTGAAGATGTAATTGAAGAAATTTTTGGAGAAATAAGTGGTGAGTTTGATGATGAAGATAATCTTTACTCCAAGTTAGATGACCATACATTTATTTTTGACTCAAAAATAAATTTACAAGATTTTTACAGAGCAATTAACTTAAAAGATTCATCAACTTTTGAAGAAATTGCTTTGGAGATTGAAACTCTAGGAGGCTTTCTTATTGAAAAAATTAAAAAAATACCAAGAGTCGGACAAGTTATAACTCACGACTCATATAAATTTGTAATTGAAATAGTTGACAAAAAAAGAATTAAACAAGTAAAATTAATACTACCAAAAAATAAATAGGTGAGCTTAAGTTTGAGAAAATGGGGAACATTAGTCATTCTATCTTTAATATGGGGAAGCTCATATATACTAATAAAAAAAGGATTAACAGGGCTAACACCAATTCAATTAGGATCACTTAGGGTAATAGTTACAACTATTATAATTGCTCCTATAGGGTATCAAAAAATCAAACATATTCCAAGACAAAAAATGAAATGGGTCGCCCTTTCTGCATTTGTTGGATCATTTTTTCCTGCTTATTTATTTGCTTTTGCAGAAACTGAAATTTCAAGTTCTATAACTGCTGTAATGGTTTCGTTAACCCCACTATTTACATTATTGATTAGTGTTTTTGTTTTTGGTGAAGAGTTATTAAAAAAACAAGTATTTGGAGTCTTAATAGGTTTTACAGGAATAATAGTATTGATTAATAATGAATTATTTGCATCATCATTTAATATCCTATATATAATGTTTATTGTCCTTGCAGCTTTTTGTTATGCAATTAACGCAAATGTTCTAAAATATAAACTTTCAAATATTCCTGCGCTTGGAATTGTATTTATGAGCTTTCTATTTATGTTTATTCCTGCATTTATTATTCTTTGTTTTTCTGATTTCCCATTTTCTGATTTTACATCAGATCCATTAATAATAGAATCGATTATATACATTGTAATACTTGCTCTTTTTGGCACTGCAATTGCAAAAGTTTTATACATCAAATTACTTGCAATATCAACCCCAGTTTTTTCAGTTTCTACAACTTATCTAATGCCAGTAGTTGCAATTTTTTGGGGATTGTTAGATGGAGAGGAATTTAAATTAACTCAATTTACTGGGACAGCTATTATTTTGCTAGGTGTTTACTTAGTTACAAAAAAAAAGGCACCTAAAAAGATGCCTTAATTTATTTTCTTAATCAGACCTAGTTAAAATCAGAATCTGAAGTTTTAACATTCAGCTTTATGACGCTGGTCTTGAAAGTTAATCCACCTGGAACTGGAATTGAAGCACTAACTTGGTTTATTTCGCTAGGAATCAAAATCCCATCAACTTCTTCGTATTCTTTATAGAATACTTCACCTGTAATTAGATTTCCATCGATTTCTTGTGATTCAAATTCTTTTAACTTTAATCCTGTTTCAGCTGAGTAAAAAACACTTTTATTATCGGTAATCTTAATTTCATAAGCTTTTTCATCGTTTACAAAAGAAGTTCCAATTAACTCAATAGTTTCAAAATCAAAATTAAGTTCAGAGAAAAGAGCAGAGTTGATTATTGCTTGCTCAAGTTCTTCATCTGTTAGAGGAACTCTTTGACCATTTACTTCATTATAGCCTTGATATTTATTAAAGACGCTCTTTACTAGGGTCATTCCCATTGCAGTCATTGTCATCAATGATTGATTTTGATTATTTTTAAGAGAATACATCTCTAGAACTGTTCCCTGAAGATTAGCTGTAGCTTTTACTTCAATTGAAGATATACTGTTTAACTTTTCAGCACCACCAATACTTTTAATATAGTTGCTAATTACACTCTCAGCAGTAACATCAGTTGACACAGAGTAATCAGGTCTTGAAATTTCACTACCATATTGATCAAAGTATCTAACTTTTAATTTCTTGCCGTTAAATTCAATGCCTTCAATTTTTTCAAGAATTTCACTTCCTTTTCCAGTAATAAAAATTCTTGTTTTATTGGGTGAAAAATATTTTTGAGCTGCTTTTTGAACGTCTTGCTTTGTTACATTGTTTATGTTTTCTAGAAAACTATTATAATAGTTTTCAGGTAAGTCTTGAGTAATAATGTTTCTAGCAAAACCAGCAATTGTAGCAGGGTTTTCCAATGACATTACAAAGTTACCTGTATACTTTGCTTTTGTAGATGTTAGCTCTTCATCAGTAACTAATTTATTTCTCATTTTATCTAATTCAACAAGAAGTTCAACAGCAGCACTATCAGTAACTTCATTTTTAACTTGTGCTTGTGCTAAGATAAGCCCCTTTGTTTTATAGCTTTCTGATATTGAAGAGTATGAACCGTATGTCCATCCTTTATCTTCTCTTAAATTATTAAATAATCTTCCAGCTCCTCCGCCACCAAGAATTCTAGTCGCTACTAAAGCAGGAAAATAGTCAGCTTCCTTTTTATTAAAGTCAATAGTGTTAATAACAGTTACAACTGACTGAACCCCATTGGGCATATCAACAAAAATTACTTCAGTTTCATCTGGATTTTTAGGTTCAGGAAAACTATTAGCAACGACTTCTTTTGACTCCCAAGAGCTAAACAGTTCGGTTACCTTTGATTTAATTTCTTCGAATTCAATATCACCTAAAATAACTAAGTATGCGTTATTAGGACTTGAAAAATTATTGTAAAAATCTACAGCGTCATTAAAACTTGCTTTATCAAGAGATTCCTGTGAGACAAATTCTCCATTGGGATGATTTGCTCCGTAGGTTATAAAATTCTGAACTCTGTTAGCAGCAGTTGAGACATCTTTCTCTGATGTCTTAAGGCTCTCTTTAATCAGATTTTTTTGATTATCAAACTCTTCTTGAGTAAACAATGGCTCTAATACTGCTTGAGACATTAATTCAAGAACTCTAGGGAAATATCTTTTTAAAGATCCTGCAAATGCTCCAGACCCTGTTATATTAAGAGATGCACCCATAAAGTCAACTTCTTCAATGAAATCTTCTTTTGAGATAGATTGAGTTCCATTTCCAATCATTTCTGCTAAAATTGAACTTACACCTGCAATCTCTCCTTCAAAAATTAAAGGATTATCAAATGAAAGTGAAGCAGACGCTCTTGGAAGTTTATTATTTTCAACAACCATTACAGTTAAACCATTGTCAAGCATAAAAGTTTGTGGTTTTCCAAAAAATATTTCAGGAGTTGGTCCTGATTCAGGAACTATTGATCTATCTAATTGGGCACTCAAACTATTTGCAAATATTATAGCAAGACCAATAATTAAATTTTTTGCAATATTCATTTTTAAAATATTTTTAAATTTTGTTTTCATTATTCTATGGTTGTTTTATTAGTTTCATCACCAGGAAGGTAGTCAACAATTACTCTCTGGTTTGGTTGGAGATATTTGTTTGCAATCTCTCTAATTTCTTCTTTAGTAATGCTCCTGTAAAGACTAAGTTCACTATTTATTAATCCTGTGTCTCCATAAAAAGTGTGATAATCTGATAAAGAATTAGCAATACCTTCAATTGAACTATTTCTAGTTACAAATTGAGTTTCTAAAGAATTTTGAAGTTTTTCAAGATCTCTATCACTAATTAAATCATTTTGCACTTTTTCAATTTCAACATCAATCTCAGACAATAAATCTTCTAAAGTAACTTCTCCCAAAGGAAGAGCCAACATTAGATATGTACCATAATCTTCTTGAGCAAGATTTACAGTTTGAACAGCTAAAGCCATTTTCTTGTCATCTACCATTTTTTTGTAGAGTACTGAGCTTTTTCCGTCACTTAGATAAGTTGATAAAAGATTTAAGATTCTAGATTCTCTGGAGTTCATCTTAGGAGTTATATAGCCAACAAGAAGAGCTGGAACCTGAATATTAGGATCATACCATTTAGCTTTTATAGTCTCTTCAATAGGATCCTCTTTTGGAAGATTTCTTACAACATCTGAAGAGCTAGGAATATCTCCAAAATACTTTTTTACAAGCTCTTTAGTTTCATTAATATCAATATCTCCAGCTACAACTAAAGTAGCATTATTTGGTTTGTGATATCTTTCATTAAACTTTTTGAAATCTTCTAAGTTGGCAGCTTCTAAATCTTTATCAAGGCCAATAGTAAGTCTACCGTATGGATGGCTTCTATATAAGTTGCTTCGAACAGAATATAGTAGGTATCCATATGGAGCATTGTCAAGTCTAAAGTTTTTTTCTTCCTTTACAACACCTTCTTGAAGGTTTATTCTATCCTCTTGTCTAATTATTGGGTGAAGCATTCTTTCAGATTCCATCCATAAACTAAGCTCCAGTTTATTTGAGGGGAATACCTCATAATAATAAGTTTGATCGTCTGATGTATATGCATTATTGGAGCCACCATTTGCTTCAACAATTTTAAACCATTCACCTCCTTTAATATTTTTTGTTCCTTCAAAAAGTAGATGTTCAAAAAAATGAGCAAAACCAGTTCTGCCCTCTTCTTCATCTTTTGATCCAACATGATATGAAACTGCTGTTGTAATAACAGGAGCTGTATTGTCTTGATGAAGAATTACGTGAAGACCATTGTCAAGATCGTACTCAATAAAATTTATTTCTTGTGCATTTAAAGCATTAAAACTGAACGCTAGAATTGCTGTAGCTAGTATTTTTTTCATTAAAATTATATTAAATTGAGCCCAAAGATAATCATTGTTTGCTAACTTTACATTATGAAAGGTGTGTTTATCAGTGGTTTACAGGGGATGTATACAAAACTAATAATATTATTGACCTTTCTTATTTACCCTTCTTTAAATTTCTCTCAAGTCTATCAAATTAAAAATGAGGAGGTTACAACTAGAGTTATTTTAGATAAGGAGTATATAGTATTATCAAAATTTGAATCTGAATCTGGAAATTTTATTTCCACTTTGGGAGGTTATTATAAACCTAGAGAGTTTCTAAATTTAAACGAGGATGTT
>SGZE01000019.1 GCA_004214015.1 Flavobacteriales bacterium
AAGTATAAGGTCTTTATAATAAATATTTTGACTAATCATTTCTTTTTCCAGGGTTGAAGAAAAACTCTTTATGTCTTCCGGCGTTGTTTCAAACTCAACATACCATTCATGACGAGGTAGTCCTTGCTCAGGATTAATGTTTGGTGCAACTGTAAACTCTCTTATTGTAACACTGTGATTAGCTGTTGCTGTCTTCATGGCTTTCTCTACTTCCTCTGAGATTACATGCTCTCCAAATGCTGAAAGAAAATGTTTAATTCTTCCTGAGACAATGATTCTATATGGTTCCTTTGATGTAAACTTAACAGTATCTCCTATATTATATGCCCATAGTCCTGCTGATGTTGAAATGATTAACAAATAGTTTACGTTTAATTCAACGTCTTTTAAACTTATTCTCTCATAATCTCCCTTCAAAAAATCCTTAGCTTTAATAAATTCATAAAAAATATCATTATTTAGAAGTAATAAAAGGTCTGTTTGATCTTCTGAGAAAACATCTTGATATCCAAAAAATCCTTCAGAGGCAGGGAAGGTTGCTAAGGTGTCTATGTTTTTTCCAAATAGCTTATTAAATGTTGATCTGTATGGTTCGTAGCTGACACCGCCGTATACATAAAGTGATAATTGGGGAAAAACTTCACTAATTGTTTTGTTTTCCTTTGAAACAATTTTTTCAAAATACATCTGAACCCAAGATGGTATTCCTGCTATAATTGTCATTTTCTCTCCTACTGTTTCTTCAATTATTTTATCAACCTTTTCTTCCCAGTCATCAATGCAATTTGTAGACCATGAAGGCTTTCTGTTTTTTAAAAACAGCTTTGGTACATAATGTGCACTTATACCTGAAAGTCTTCCTAAATAAACTCCGTTTTTCTTTTCAAGAGTAGGGCTGCCTTGTAAAAACATGTGCTTTCCGTTGACTGGCTTATAGTTCTTGGTTTTTAAGAAATAGTTTAAGAGCGCGTCTCTAGCTGAATTAACATGTGTTTTTATTGACTCTTTGGTTATAGGAATATATTTTGCTCCAGAAGTTGTGCCGCTCGTTTTAGCAAAATAGAGTGGTTTTCCAGGCCATAAAATATTTTTTTCTCCTGCAACAACCTTATCTACATATGGCTTAAGAGCTTCATAGTCTCTTATGGGCACTTTCTTTTTAAAGTCATCGTAAGATAAGATTTCTGAAAAGGCGTGGTCCTTCCCAAAGCTTGTATTTGATGCTGAGGAAATTAATTTATCAAATGTTTTAGCCTGCCATTTAACAGGGTTTGAAATCCATTTTTTATTTTTCCTTCTAATTAGTTTGGCAAATAGTATTGTAATTATTGTTTTCATTTAGAATTCAATATAGTTCTCTGGGTCTACTGGCTCCCCTTGATACCATAATTCAAAATGAAGATGTGGCCCAGTTGTTAATGATCCTGTGTTCCCCGTAAATGCAATTATTTCACCTGTTTGTATTCTGTCTCCCTGGGATTTTACTATTGATGAGTTATGTTTATATATAGAGGTTAACCCATTTAAGTGTTCCGCTATAATCACAAACCCTGTTTCTGATGTCCACTCTGCAAAAACAATAATGCCTTCGCTAATTGAATGAACCGGAGAATTCTCAGGCATAGCTATGTCTACTCCATAGTGTTTGTTTTCATATTCGAAGCTGGACGACAACTCTCCTTTTACCGGTGGAAATAAAACAGTTGTAAACCTTTCTCCCTCGATGTCTAATGCATTATACTTGTCTTCTTCATCAACAAGCGCTCTTAAAAGCGAGTCCTCTTTGTTTGTTTTAACAATCTCAAGTTCTACTTGATTTGTTTCTAATGATGAGGTGTTTTCATTAATCTCTTCAAAAGACACATTTCCAGAAAGAATATTTTTTAATGATTTTATATAGTTGCTTTGGGCTAAATAAAGATTTTCTAAAGAGTCTAATTTCATTGAGTTTTCAATCGCGTTTTCTCTAAGCTCAATGCTGGTATAGCCTCTAAAGTATTCTTTTAATGGTGTAAAATATATTACAATGAAAGAGGTGGATAATAATAAGAAAAAGATGAATACTATTGATCCTGCAAGATTTATAGTTGAGGACGAAAAAAGTTTTTTCTTTGCAAGTGTTTTTTCATTAACTAAAAGAATGTGAAAACGTTCAGACAGTTTGTCTAATAGTGTATGTTTTTTCTTTTTTGGCATTAATGCAAATATATGTATAGTTAGGCATAAGTTATTATCTGAATAATAAATTCATATTACAAAAAATAATTCTGTAAATTTGTTAAAAGGAACTTATGTTCCATAAATTTTCAAATATGATAGGTGGACCTCAAATTATTTTAATAGTTATCGTTGTTCTTTTACTGTTTGGTGGCAGAAAAATTCCTGAGCTTATGAGAGGGCTTGGAAGTGGAATTAAGGAATTTAAAAAAGCTACTAAGGAAGAAGAAGAGGATTCTAAAGAATAAATATTCTAATTAGCAAATTTCATTGTTGTTATAATCGTGTTTAGTTCAAACATGTAGTTTCTTTTGCTCTCTGATGGTGCAAATGAAAATCCTTCTATTACAATCTTTCTTTTATTTATGGTGTCGTTAATTATGTAGTTAACATAAGGTCCTGCCATAAAATCGTTTTGAACCTCCCATGTTCCCTTTGTCAATATAGCGTCAAGCCTATTTACTTTTGTTTTATAATAGTAGGGAAGATAGGCTCTTTCTGTAATCATATAAGACCCTGGAACTCTTCCTGGAATAAAAATTTCTCCTATTGAATCCCTTATTTTTGGTATTCTCTCCTCTATTTTTTTGAGGTCGATGTCTAGGGGTAGTGTGTATGCAATGATGTTTAAGTGTCCTTTTACAACTTGTTTTTCTATCCATACAAAATTAGTTGTGTCTTTAACTGTTTCGTATGCATCTGGAAAAGTTAAAGCTATTCCCAGCCTTTCTTTTAATTCTTTATCCTTGTTTGGAGATATTGACATTCTTCTTATTTTTTCAATCCTTTCGTTTTCATCAATAGACCTCATCAATAGATCTTTGTTTTCTTCAAAGTAAAAACTCATTACCGCTTCGTCTTCTCCTGTTATAATAGCGGTTATTTGAGGTCTTGCCCAAAGATTTTTTATTATCCTAAACCCCTGGTCTGTTGTGTCTTTATTAAAAACTATTATATTTCTGCTGCTTCTTGCAAAGCCAGTAAAAATTGATGATTCTAAGTGATACAAGTCATATTTTGGTTCATCAAAAGGAAGTCCTTCATATGGCTCTGTTAGAACTTTTTTTATCTTTTTTCCTAAGTCTCCCACCCAGGAACCCTTGTCCATAACAACTGTTAATGTGTTAATGTTTCCGTTTGACTCTGGTACAAATGCTTTTGAACTATCTGATTGGCAAGAAGCAAATAATAGGTTAATTAGTAATAATTGAAGTTTCTTTTTAAGAATCATCTGATAAGGCTTTAACTCCTGGAAGAATCTTTCCCTCTAGGCTTTCTAAAAGAGCTCCTCCTCCGGTAGAAATATAGGTAACCCATTCTTTATTTCCAAGCTTTTTTAAAGCGGCTATTGAATCTCCTCCTCCTACAATAACATTTACACCTTTTTCTTTTGCCTGTTTAAGAGAGTTGCAAATTGATCTTGTTCCTAGGGCAAACTGTTCCTTTTCAAAAACTCCCATTGGCCCGTTCCAGAAAATTGTATTACTTGAGATAATTGCTTTATTAAACTTCTCTATAGATTCTCCTCCAATATCCAGACCCATCCAACCTTCTTCAATTTCTGATGTTTTAAAAGTCTTAATCTTATCATTATTGTCAAAATCTGTTGAGGCAAGTGAGTCTTCAGGTAAAATAATTTCTTTTCCAGATTCCTCAGCAATAGTTAATATTTCTTTGGCGTTTTCAATTAGCTCTTCTTCAAATAGTGAATTTCCCGTTGTCCCCCCTTTTGCTCTTATAAATGTATATGCCATTCCTCCTCCAATTATAATTCTGTCTACCTTATGAATTAGGTTATAAAGTATTTTTAGTTTACTTGAAACTTTTGCTCCACCTAATATTGCTAATACTGGTTTTTTCCCTTCATCTGCAATTTGACTAATAACTTCAAGTTCTTTTTGTAATAGTTTTCCTGCGAATTTTTTTCCAGGAAAAAACTTTGAAATTACTGCTGTAGAAGAATGTTCTCTATGACATGTTCCAAAAGCGTCATTTATATAAATGTCTCCTAGTTTGGACAGGCTTTGAGCAAACCTTGTGTCTCCAGCTGTTTCCTCTTCATAGAATCTTACGTTTTCCATAAGCATAATTTGACCCGGCTTTAAAAGGGAAGTAGCAAGTTCCGCTTCACTTCCAATACAATCTTTATGAAAGGCAACCGGTCTTTTTAAAATTAAAGAAACCGTGTCAACAATGTGTTTTAATGAGAGTTTATCGTCTTTTCCTTTAGGTCTTCCCAGGTGAGAGAGTAAAACACATGACCCCCCTAGTTTAATAACTTTATCAACCGTTTCTATACACGCCTCAATTCTTGTTGTGTCTGTTACATTGTTATTTTTATCTAGAGGGACATTTAGGTCAACTCTAATAATTGCTTTCTTGTTGGTTAAATCTTGGTTGTCTAGAAAAAACATGTTAATATTATTTTGTGGACAAAGATATAATATGCTATATATTTGAGTATGAATTTAGATAGAATTTTAGGCCAGCACGACTTAAAAGATAAGATCTATAACTCTATTAAAAAAAACACATATCCACAATCAAAAATCATTATTGATAAAGATGGTTATGGGGGGTTAAATCTAGCAATAGAAGTTGCCAGAGGTTTACTTGAGAACAGTTCTTTTTCAGGAGATGTTTTAGATCACCCTGATCTGTATTTTTCCTTTCCCTCGTTTGCGTCTTTAAAAGAAAGTGACAACGTTTACAATGACTGGTTAGACTTTGTAAAGCAGCATCCCTTTTCTGATTTTCAAAAATGGTCAAATTTTGCTGGCAATACTACATCCCAGGGTTCTATAAAAGTTTCTGAGGTGGATAAGATTCAGAAAAAGGCTGTTTTAAAGCCTTTTTTGGGTGGCAATAAAGTTTTTGTTTTCTGGGGGGCTGAATCCATGATGCCTCAAACCTCTAACAAGCTTTTAAAAATTCTTGAGGAACCGCCAATAAACACATACTTTATATTGATTACCAACAGTCTTCAAGATATTTTGCCAACTATTATTTCTAGATGTCAGATTTCCACAATGAGGCCTATTAACTATGACGATCATAAAGCTTTTCTTGAAAGATCCTTTGATGGAGTTGAGCACGGGTTAATTGCTAATTCTTCAAGGGGTAGTGTTGCTCGTTCTATGAATTACATAAACGAGGATGTTGCGTCAATATCTCATGAGCAAAATTTTATTGAATGTCTAAGGTTTGCTTTTTTAGCAAAAAAAAGCAGGAAAGCTATCTTAGATTTAACAAAATGGGCAGAGAAAATTTCAACAAATTCAAGGGAACAGCAAAAGGAGTTTTTAGGATACTGTTCTTTTCTTGTAAGAGAGGCTATGTTGGTTAGCTACAAGTCGCAAAACCTTAACTCATTTCTTTCAAGTTCTAATTTTAAAATAGAAAACCTTGCTCCGTTCATCCACAGCAAAAATTTAATAGAAATTATAAGCTTAATTGAAGACTCTTATTACTCTATTTCCAGAAACGTAAATTCTAAAATTGTCTTCACGCACTTTGCTATTCATCTTACAAAGCTTATAAACATTTCAGAAGATTAGTTTTTTCGAAAAACATAAACTGATGAAGAGAAGTTTGAAGTAAATAGTGCCAAACAATTAGATAAAAACCCTATAATAAACCCTGAAAATAATGGAAATGGCGCCTTCTTATATTTTTCTGATAAATAAGAAACGTAATAAGAGTCTAAAGTTAGAGGTCTTTTAAAAACAAATGAAAGTCCATAGCTAGACATAAAGTTTAACAGCGACTTATGGTTAAAGTGATAAAGGTGTCTTGGGACATCCCAAGCAGCCCAGTGGTTTTTATAATATTTTGCATCAAAACAATCTCTGTTTGGAACAGCTATAACTAAAAATCCATTGTTGTTCAACCTTTCCAGTATTTTGGGGAAAACTTTTTTAAGATCTGGAATATGTTCAAGAACGTGCCACATCATTAACATATCTACTTGAAAATCAGTATTTTGAGACAAATTTATGCTATTTGAGCTGTTTCCTTTGAGCGGATCATAGGTAAATATTTTTTTTCCTTTTTTTTCTAAATAATTTGCAAACTTTCCGTCGCCGGCGCCATAGTCAAGAACACTCCTAGATTCTTTAAGCTGTTTCGTTAAAAGAATTCTTTTATATACAAACATTAGCCTCTGAGAAAAATTGTACACGAAACCTAACAGTCCTTTTTTGTCAGAATGCGGAATATAATTATCTGATAAGTAATATTTCAGATGGTTGTGTGATTTGTCAACATCAGTCCACAATATCTTACTTTCAGCATCTTCATAAATATTAAAAAACCTATCCGAGACGATGAAGTCTTTAACCCTGTGTGCTGTTGAATCTTTTTTAAACATCTGTTTCACGTGGAACAACTACCTGCCCATTTTAACTAAAAGTACACTTATGTCGCTTGGCTTTATGCCGCTAATTCTAGACGCCTGAGATAGCGTAGATGGTCTTATTTTATTTAATTTTTCTTTTGCCTCGAATGATAATGAAGCTAATGGGTTGTAGTCAAAGTTGTCTGGAATCTTTATGTCTTCTAGCCTTTGTAGTTTGTCTGCGTTGTTCTTTTCTTTTTCAATATATCCCTTATACTTAATCTGGATCTCCGTTTGTTCTAAAACATCATCATCAAGGTTGTGTTTGTCAATATAATCTTTAACCTGGGTCAATTTGTTTATGTGCTCTTGTTTTACATTTGGTCTTGAATAAATTTTTGCAAGCTTTCCTTTTTGAGGAACAGGTTCATACCCTACAGAGTCTAAAATTTTATTTACCTCGCTCAAATCAAAACTAGTTTGTTCAAAAAAGCCAACAAAATCTTTAACTTTTTCTTGTTTATCAACAACTTTTAAAAGTCTTTCTTTCGATGCAAGCCCAAGATTAAAAGCTTTCTCTGTTAACCTTATGTCTGCATTATCTTGCCTTAAAAGTGTTCTGTACTCTGCTCTGGATGTAAACATCCTGTATGGCTCTTCGGTGCCTTTTGTTATAAGGTCGTCAATTAAAACCCCTATATACGCTTCGCTTCTTGTAAGTATAAGAGGATCTTTGGAAAAAACTTTGGAGACGGCGTTTATTCCAGCCATCAGACCTTGCGCAGCAGCTTCTTCGTAACCAGTAGTTCCGTTAATTTGACCCGCAAAGAAAAGGTTTTCAACGAGCTTTGTTTCTAATGTTAATTTAAGTTGGGTAGGCGGGAAATAATCATATTCTATGGCATATCCTGGCCTAAAGAATTTAACATTCTCAAACCCCTTTATTTCCTTAATTGCTGAATACTGGACGTCTTCTGGCATTGATGTAGAGAATCCGTTTACATAGACCTCCACAGTATTTAACCCTTCTGGCTCGACGAATATTTGGTGTCTATCCTTTTCAGAAAACCTACTTATTTTATCCTCGATAGAGGGGCAATACCTTGGCCCTGTACTATTAATGCTTCCATTAAACATTGGAGATTTATCAAAAGAACTTGCCATAATATCGTGAACACGAGAATTTGTGTGAGTAATGTGACAACTTGTTTGGCTTTGAAGAGGCTTAATGTTTTCTAAATAACTAAATTTTCCAGGATTTAAATCTCCCGGCTGCTCCTCCATGAGAGAATAGTCTAACGATCTTCCGTCAACTCTTGGCGGGGTGCCTGTTTTCATTCTACCTGAAACAAAGCCAAGGGATTCTAGATCTGCGGTAATACCTGTAGAAGATTTTTCCCCTACGCGTCCTCCACCGAAATTTTTATCTCCAACATGAATAAGGCCATTTAAAAATGTTCCATTCGTTAGAATAACAGATTTAGAATAAATCTTATTTCCAAGGCCAGTAATAACTCCTTCAATTTTATTTTTCTCTACGATTAACCCTACAACCATGTCTTGATAAAAGTCTAGGTTTGGTGTTTTTTCGAGAAGTTCACGCCATTTAAGCGCAAATTGTGCGCGATCTGATTGAACCCTTGGGCTCCACATTGCAGGTCCCTTAGATTTATTAAGCATTTTAAATTGAATTGCTGTTAAATCTGAAACCACACCACTGTAACCTCCCATAGCATCTATCTCTCTAACAATTTGACCCTTCGCAATTCCTCCCATTGCTGGATTACATGACATTTGGCCGATAGTCTGAAGGTTCATGGTAACCAACAAGGTTTTTGCTCCAAGGTTTGCAGATGATGCCGCCGCCTCAGCCCCGGCATGGCCTCCTCCAACAACTATAACATCGTACCTTGAATTAAACATTTTGTTTTGTTTCACGTGAAACAGCAGAAAGAAAGTCCTCCTCTTTGCCTCTCATTATTTCTTTTTCCTTGGCAGACTTATCTTTATACCCCATACAATGAAACAACGCATGAGAAACCAATCTAATTGCCTCATTTTCAATAGTTTGAGAGTAAGCAGTGGCGTTGTTGGCCATCATTTCTTTAGACACATAAACCTCAGCAAGTATAGTCCTGTCAGTTGAATAGTCAAAGGTTATTATATCAGTGTCTGTTGAGTGATTAAGATAGTCCTTGTTTAAGGTGTGCATTTTGTCAGAATCAATAAAGTTATATTCAATCGTGTCTATTTTATAGCCTTCGCTTGCTGCAAAACTAACAAGCACAGAAGAGATGGTGGTTTCGTTTAAAAGCCTTTCAGGCGATCCAATAAATTTAATATTCTGCATATTTTGACAAATATAAATCAATTCTTTAGGATAATTTCAATAAGGAATAATATGGTGTTATATTTGAGGAATGGTAGAAAGAGCTAGATTTGCGCCAAGCCCAACAGGGCCACTTCACATTGGGGGAGTTAGAACCGCTCTTTTTAATTATTTAATAGCTAAGAAAAGTGGAGGTAGTTTTATCCTAAGAATAGAAGACACAGACTCAAAAAGAACAGTCAGTGGAGCTGAAAAACACATTATAGACTCCCTTAAATGGTTGGGGTTAAAGTTTGATGAAGGCCCCGTTAAACAAAGTGAAAGAAAATCTCTTTATACTAAAAGCGTTGCTTCATTAATCAAAAAAGGACTAGCCTATTATGCTTTTGATACTGCAGACGAACTTGATCAAGCAAGAAAAAACTCAGGCGGAGACTTTAAATACAATTTTACGACAAGAAAAAGCTTAGCAAACTCATTCTCTTTGGGCGAAGAAGAAACTAAAAGAAGAGTAGAGTCTGGGAGGTTTGTTGTCAGAATGATCGTTCCCGAAAAAAAAATTATTAACGTAGTTGATCAGGTTAGGGGAAGCCTAAATTTCAACTCAGAAGAGCTAGAGGATAAGATAATATTAAAGTCTGACGGCATGCCAACATACCATCTGGCAAATGTTGTTGATGATAATGAAATGAAAATAACCTCTGTTATAAGAGGAGAAGAGTGGCTTTCTTCTCTCCCTTCCCATGTTCTTTTATATGAACATTTTGGCTGGGATCCTCCAAAGTTCTACCACCTCCCTTTGATACTCAAAAGCTCAGGGGCTGGAAAACTTTCAAAAAGAGACGCAGAGGAGCAAGGGCATCCAGTTTTTGCAGTAAACTGGGAGGATTCAAAAGGGTTTAAGGAAGCGGGCTTTTCACCAGAAGGACTTGTTAATTATCTAGCTCTATTGGGTTGGAGCAATAGCTCCGATAGAGAAAAATACTCCCTTGATGAACTGGTTCAAGAGTTTAATGACGGAGATATTAATAAATCTGGCGCTCGGTTTGATTTTAAAAAAGCTTTATGGGTCAACCACCTTCATATGAAGAGTTTTTCAGCAGAAAAACTTCTCTCCTTGTCGGAAGAGTCATCGCTTCAATTAAATGAAAAATACACCCCTGAAAAGTCTATTGAAATTATTGACTTAGTAAAAGAGAGGCTCAACACTTCGCATGACCTAGGCAGGGAGTTAGCTGTTTTTCTTAGACAACCTAAAGAGTATGATCTCGCTGTAATTGAAAAAATTGGGAGAGAGTTAGCTTTTGATATTTTAAATTTTTGTAAATTAAAGGAGTCGATAATGTCAAACCCCAAGGACCTTAAAGAAGAATTAATGGCTTTTGGATCGAAGAATGAAATTTCATTTGGAAACATAATGAAAACTCTTCGTTTATGTCTGGTTGGAAGTTTATCTGGCCCTGATTTATTTAAAATTATTGAAATTATAGGTCCTGAAGAGACCTTACATAGAATTGAAAGTTTAACTAATAAAATATAAAAATGAGTTTTTTTACAACACCCTTAATTATACTATTTCTTTTTTTCATACTTATCTCAACAATCTTTATTGTAAAACAACAGTCCGCTGCAATTGTAGAGAGGTTTGGTAAGTTTCAGTCTGTTAGAGGTCCTGGTCTACAGGTAAAAATCCCTCTAGTGGATAGAATTGCAGGAAGGCTAAGCTTAAAAGTTCTTCAGCTTGATGTTGTGGTAGAGACTAAAACCAGCGACGATGTTTTTGTAAAACTGAAAGTTTCGGTTCAGTATAGAGTTGTTGACTCGAAAGTGTTTGACGCCTTTTATAAACTTGATTTTCCTCAAGATCAAATAACATCATACGTCTTTGACTTAATTCGTTCTCAGGTTCCAAAAATGAAATTAGATGATGTTTTTTCAAAACAAGACGACATAGCTGTCGCCGTTAAACAGTCACTAGGTGAGGCAATGGATGAGTATGGTTATTTCATTGTGAAAGCCTTGGTTACAGATATTGAACCAGATGCTGAGGTTAAAATAGCAATGAACAGAATCAACGCTGCTGATAGAGAAAAAACAGCAGCTCAATATGAGGGTGATGCTGCAAGAATTTTAATGGTAGAGAAAGCAAAAGCTGAAGCTGAAAGCAAAAGACTTCAAGGTCAAGGTATTGCAGATCAAAGAAGAGAGATCGCGAAAGGAATTGAGGACTCTGTGGGAACACTAGGTTCTGTTGGCATAAACTCGCAGGAGGCTTCTGCTTTAATTGTTGTAACACAACACTATGACACGCTTCAATCAATAGGGGGAGAAACAAACTCAAACCTTATCCTTATGCCTAACTCTCCGCAAGCAGGAAGCACAATGTTAAATGATATGGTTGCAGCATTTACTGCTAGTAGCAAAATTGGTGAAGCAATGCAAAAAGAAAATCAAAAAAATTCTAGCAGCTCTCCTAAGCAAGTTCCTTCAAATAAACCTGAGACGCCACAAGCTCCCGAATTTGGAGAATTTGAAAATGAATAAACTTGTTGGTTTTATTTTTTCCAACTATCTCTTAACCCTACAGTTTTATTAAACTCTAGGGTTTTTTTGTTATCCGTTCTAACAAAGTATCCCAATCTCTGAAATTGAAATTGTTGAGCTTCTAAAGATTCTGCTAAATATGGCTCAACAAAAGCTTCTTTGACTTCTAAAGAGTTTTGATTAACCTCGTTTTTAAGATCGTTTTCCTTTCCTGGCTCTGGAACTTTAAATAAGCGGTCGTATATGTTTACCTTTGCTTTTACAGAGTCTGTAGCGGAAACCCAATGAATTGTTCCTTTTACTTTTCTATTGCTTTCAGGAGTGTTTGATCCACTTCTACTTTTACTGTCATACTCACACAAAACCTCTATTACCCTGCCTTTCTTATTCTTAACAATGTCTACTGCTTTAATAATGTATGCGTTTTTCAACCTAACCTCTTCTCCTAATGAAAGTCTGAAAAAACCATCCTCTGGATTTTCTTGAAAATCTTCGTTTTCAATATATAGCTCCTTTGAAAAATTAATTTCTCTTGTTCCAAGTTCTTTTTGTTGAGGGTTTATGTCAAAATTGATTTTTTCCCCACCTTCATTTTCATAATTAATTAATTTTATTTTTATTGGGTCCATAACAGCCATAGCTCTAGGTGCAACCTGATTCAAATGGGCTCTAATACAGAATTCTAATAGCGATGCGTCTATAACGTTTTCTCTTTTAGACACACCAACAGTTAAGGCAAAGTTTTTAAGGGACTCCGGAGTGTAGCCTCTTTTTCTTAAGCCCGAAATAGTTGGCATTCTAGGGTCGTCCCAACCATCTACTATGTTTTCTTCTACTAACAACGCAAGCTTCCTTTTGCTTGTAATTGTGTAAGAAAGGTTGAGTCTAGAAAACTCTCTTTGTTTAGGTCTTATTCCTTTTAGTGGGCTAATTGCATCTAAAAACCAGTCATAAAGTTCGCGGTGAGGCTCAAACTCTAAAGTACAAAGAGAATGCGAAACCTGCTCAATGTAGTCTGACTCTCCGTGAGTCCAATCATACATTGGATAGACCTTCCATTTGTCTGCGGTTCTATGGTGATCAACATTCATAACCCTATATAAAACTGGGTCCCTCATTAACATATTTGGAGAGCTCATATCTATTTTAGCCCTTAAAACATGTTTTCCTGAATCATGAACGCCCTCAAACATTTCTTTAAAAATCTTTAAACTCTCCTCTTTTTCTCTATCCCTAAAAGGGCTTGCCTTACCTTCTTTTGTTGGGGTTCCTTTTTGGCTTGCTATTTCATCTGATGATTGTGAGTCTACATATGCTAGGTCTTTTTCAATTAAAGTTATTGCCCAATCATAGAGCTGATCAAAATAGTCTGATGCATAACATTCTTTATCCCACTCAAACCCAAGCCATTTAATATCATTTTTAATAGCGTCTACATATTCCTTTGCTTCTTTTTCTGGGTTTGTATCATCAAAACGGAGGTTGACTGGAGCATTATATTTTTCTCCTAAATTAAAGTTTAAACATATTGCTTTAAGGTGTCCTATATGAAGATATCCATTTGGTTCTGGTGGAAATCTAAACCTTAGGTCTTTGTTTTCAAATCCTCTGGCGATATCACCATCAATAATTTGTTCAATAAAATTTGGGCCTTTTTTCTTCACTTTGTCAAAGATATTGAAAAGCAAATTAGGAACTGTGTTCACTTTTATATCTTTGATGAAATTATGTCAAAAATATCTGTAAATAGTGCGTGGTTTTATTCCTTTCATGGGTGCCTTCATGAAGAAAGTGTTATTGGAGCTGAATACACTGTTAACGCTGTTGTTGAAGTTGACACAGGAATAGCTGAAAAAAGCGATAATCTTAAAAACACTGTTGATTATGTATCTATTTACAGTGTCTTAAAAAAAGAAATGGCTGTGCCTTCAAAGCTTCTTGAAACGGTTCTTGAGAGAATAATAACTGGAATTAAAAATATTGATAAAAACATTGTCTCTATTGAGGTTAGCATCAAAAAACTTTCTCCTCCTATTGGAGGGCATGTTGATTCTGTTGAATTAAGAAAGAAAGTTTAATCTTTTTTTTATTTTTGCACTCAATGGCATTGTGGCCGAGTGGCTAGGCGGAGCTCTGCAAAAGCTTTCACAGCGGTTCGAATCCGCTCGATGCCTCAACTAAGGACTTGAAAATCAAGTCTTTTCTTGACTTTATCAGCTTTCACTAACATAACCCTTGTTTTGTCGCCAAGCTGATATTTCTTTCCTGTTTTTTCTCCTACGAAACTGTGGTTTTTTTGATCATGAACAAAATAATCTCCCGGAAGATCTTTAGCTTTAACCATTCCTTCGCACTTGTTTTCTACCACCTCAACAAACACACCTCTTGCTATTACCCCTGAAATAACAGCGTCAAAAACCTCCCCCTCCTTGTCAAGCATATATTTAATCTGCATTAGCTTGATTGAGTCCCTTTCTGCTTTTGTTGCTAAAATCTCCATGTGTGTTGAGTGTTTACACAAGGTCTCTAGCTCCTCTGTTTTTATTTTTTCTTTTTCTATTTCAGCTTGAATTAGCCTGTGAACGAGAACGTCTGGATATCTTCTAATTGGTGAAGTAAAGTGTGTGT
>SGZE01000002.1 GCA_004214015.1 Flavobacteriales bacterium
CGATGGGAACTTTTCTATTAATGTTTCTGAAGGCCAGTCTCTGGAATTCAGCTTCGTTGGTTATGAAACATCTGCAATAGTAGTTGGATCTGGCAACGTCATTAATGTGAGTCTTTCCCTAGGTAATCAACTTGAAGAAGTTATCGTAACCAGTTTAGGTATTACTAGAGAAAAACGTGCACTAGGATATGCTGTATCTGAGGTTGACAATAGTCAAATCGAAAGTAGAGCTTCTGGTGATGTTGCACGTGTTCTATCTGGTAAAGCCTCAGGGGTTCAGGTAACAAATCAAGGTGGTATTTCTGGATCAGGAACAAGCGTTGTTATTAGAGGTCTAAGTACCTTTAGTTCAAGTAACCAACCATTATTTGTTGTTGATGGTGTACCTTTCCAAAGTGATACTAACTCACAAGGATCGTTCACATCAGGTAACAATGGTTCGTCAAGATTCCTAGATCTAGATCCAAATAATATTGAATCTGTTAACGTTCTTAAAGGTTTAGCTGCGGCTACTCTTTATGGATCGCAAGGTAGAAACGGTGTAGTTTTAATTACTACTAAATCCGGTACTACTGCTTCAGGTATGAATGCTCAAAAAAATGAAGTAACTGTAAACACATCTTACTTCTCTAACGAGCTTGCTATGAAGCCAGAATATCAAAATCAGTATGGTAACGGTTTTAACCAAAATTTTGGTTGGTATTTCTCTAACTGGGGACCTAGTTTCGACGAAGGTGGACCAGCAGGATGGGGTAAACAATCACAAATTAATGGTGCAGTTTCAGGACAACCTGGATTTTTAAAACACCCATACAATAGCAACTTAAATGCTAGGTTCCTTTCAAGAGATCTTCTTCCTTTATTAGGATTATCTGAAGAATCTTTATGGGAATGGAAGCCTTACGATAGTGTAGGTGACTTATTCCAACCAGGAACAATTGTAAATACAAACATTAACTTCAGAGGTCAAAGCGATGACGGAAAAGTGTCTTATAATGTTAACTATGGTAATTTAGATGATGAAGGATTTACTCCTGGAAACACTCTAAGAAGAAACAACATAAGTTTCGGTGGTAGAGCTGTATTATCAAATAAAATTACTGTTAACGGTACACTTAACTATTCATTTACTGATTTTAAAACCCCTCCTATTGCTGCGGCATATAGTAGTGGTAGTTCTGACTCATCATTATATGGTAACGTGTTCTATACTCCAAGATCTGTTGGTATAGCTCAACTACCTTATGCACACCCTATTACAGGAGCATCTATATATTATAGATCTTCTAATGGTATTCAACATCCACTTTGGACTGTTAACAATACTCAAGATGCGCAAGCAACTCATAGGGTATATGGTGGTACTTCAGTACAATATGATATCTCTGATAATTTAAATGTTCAATATAGATACGGTTATGATGTATACAGTGAAGATAACACGAGTTACCAAAATAAAGGTGGTGTTGACGGAAGTGTTGAATCACAATCTGGTTTCTACGAAAAGTGGAACAACACGTCTACTATTTTTAACCACCAAATAACTATTAATGGTGATTTTGAACTTGACAGTGATTGGTCTATGACGTTTAACGCTGGTGCTACATCTAATGCAAGAGAATATGATAGAAATGGTGTAAGAAGTACTGGACAAAATGTATTTAATGTATTAAGACATTATAACTTTAACTCTCAAGAAGAAATTGAATATTTTTCTAGAAGAAACATTACCGGTGTATTTGGTCAAGCATCTCTAGATTATCAAAATTACTTGTATGTAACTTTAGCATCTAGAACTGACTGGGTATCTAACCTAGCTGAAGAAAATAGATCTATTACTTATCCTTCTGCAAGTGTATCTTTTGTTCCAAGTTCAGTTTTAGACTTTGGTAACTTACCAATTGATTTCTTAAAAGTTAGAGCTAGTTATGGTACGTCTGCAACATTTACAGGTGGATATCCAATCGCATCTACTCTTAACTTAGATACAAAAAGTTTTAAAATAGACGGTGTTGATGTTATTTCTAACACAACTGGTTCATCACTTGGTAACACAGCGTTAAAGCCTGAGTTACTTGCTGAATTAGAATTTGGAATTGAAGCTAATTTATTAGATAATAGATTATCAGCTGAGATTTCTTACTTTAATAGAACTACTACCGATCTAATTATAACTCAACCACTAGATCCTTCTACAGGTTATACTTCTACAAGTACTAACATTGGTAAGATTGATGCAACAGGTTGGGAAGTAGATCTTAACCTTGATTGGATTAGAGGTGATAAGTTTAACTGGAGTACTAGTGTAAACTATACAACTAACCAAGCAATTGTTGAAGATTTAGGACAAGATACTGATCAAATTGTTTATGCTGGATTCAGCTCAAGAGGAAATGCTGCTATCGTAGGATTACCATTAACATCCATGATTGGAACTTCTGTAGGTAGAGATGCCTCAGGTGCGCCGCTAATTGATGCTTCAGGTAGTTATACTAGTAACAATGACACTAACTATAAGACTAATAAATATGCTTTAATTGGTGACTCTAACCCTGATTTCATTGCAAACGTTGCAAACACGATTACATATGGAAATGTTTCATTTAATTTCCTATTTAACGCTACAATTGGTGGTGATATGTACTCAAGTTATATGATGACACTACTTGGTAGAGGTCAAACTATAGATACTGTTGATAGAGAATTACCATATGTTTTACCTGGTGTTCTTTCTGACGGTTCTCCAAACAACAAGATGATTGATAACGCAACAACTTATTTCGGAAACCTAATTGTAGGTCCAGACGAATTAAGAACATGGGATGCTAGTGTTCTAAGATTAAGTGAAGTTTCACTTTCTTATGACGTGCCAAAAAAATGGCTAGATAAAACTCCATTTGGAGCGGCTTCAGTAACTGCACAAGGTTTTAACCTTTGGTATGACGCATATAATACTCCTGAGGGTACAAATTATGATCCAAACATCGCCGGTTTAGGTGTTGGTAACGGTTCTGGATTTGAATACTTCAACGGTGTTAGTGCTAAGAGATACGGTGTAAGTTTAAAACTAACATTCTAATTCAAATTATTTAAAAGATTATGAAAACTTTAAACAAAATTTCAATTTTAGCTTTAACTAGTCTACTAGTACTAAGCTCATGTGAAACTACTGAGTTAGATCTAACTTCTAACCCTAATGCACTTAGTCCTGCGCAAGCAAGTGCTGACTTATTTATAAACGAAATCCAAGTTGATTTTGCATATATGGTCAATGGATTAAGTGGAGTTGGTTCTAGACTAACTAGAATTAACCAATTAGGTGGTGAAAGATTGTATCGTGATGCATATTCTCCGAATTCATTTTCAGGAACATGGTCACAGGCATATCAACAAATAATGGAAGATATTAGAGTAATGAATGAATTAGCTGCTGAAAGTGGCCTTACATACTATGTTGGTATGGGTGAGGTTATACAAGCTTATACATTATTAACTCTTGTAGATTTCTTTGGTGATATTCCTTACAGCGAGGCATTAACAGGTTCAGAAAATCTTAATCCAGCTTTGGATTCAGGTCAGTCTGTGTATAATGCTGCAATTGCAATGCTTGATTCTGCTATTAACAACTTTGGTCAAGGCGGAGCTTCTCCACAGTACGACATGTACTATGGTGGTGATGCATCTGGTTGGATTAAAGCAGCTAATAGTATTAAGAAAAAAGCTCTCTTAAATTTAGGAGACTACGCTGGTTATAACGCAATCACAAACTATATTACTGACAGTTCAGATGATTTCCAATTCACTTGGGGTACTAATGCAATTAACCCTGACAACAGACATCCTATGTACCGTTCTAGTTATTCAAATACTGGAGCAGGTGTATATCAGTCAAACTGGTATATGAATCGTATGATGATTGGTAGAAATGGAATGAGAGATCCACGTATTAACTACTTATTTTATAGACAAGTTTCTAAAACTCCTGGAAAAGATGGTCCAGTTGATGAGGTAAGTCTAGAATGTAGTGTGCCAGGATATTACATTGAACCACACAGAGTAGCTTACGGGCTATATTGTAACCTTCCTGAAGGATATTGGGGAAGAGATCACGGAAACGATGAAGGTATTCCACCAGATGGATTTAAAAGAACTATAGCAGGTGTTTATCCTGCAGGTGGTGCTTTTGATGACGAAAGCTTCCAATCACTTGGTTTAGGTGATGGTTTAGGTGGACTTGGAATTACTCCTGTACTTCTTAACTCATGGATGCATTTTATGAATGCTGAAGTAGCTGTTATGACGGGTGGTGATCCAACTACTGAAACTCTAGCTGGAATAAGATCTAGTTTGAATAAAGTAGATGATATCGCAGGTGCACCAGCAATGGATGCAGCTTCAATTGATTCTTATATCGCAAACTTTGCTGCTGATTGGACTGCAGCTTCTTCATTAGGCGCTAAGCTTGAGCTATGGGCTGAAGAATTTTGGATAGCATCACAAGGAGGTGGAATTGAAAACTATAATTCTTATAGAAGAAATGGTTATCCACAAAACCTTCAACCGATGATTGAACCAGATCCAGGGCAATTCCCTTTATCTATGTGGTATCCACAAAATCTTGCGGCTAACAACTCTAATGTAAATCAGAAATCTGATGTATCAGGAAGAGTGTTTTGGAACTCTAACGGACCAGCGGTCGACTAAAACTATAAAATCATGAAAAAATTATTTATATATATAACTTTAATTGCTCTTGTAGTTTCATGTTCAAAAGACTTCGGTTCTGATGAATATGGTGGTTACGAGATGATGACTGACTATATGCTTAGTGAGTACGAACAAGGTGCAGCGCTTAGACAAATTTCTCAATCTGGGGAATTTCAAGCAGCAACACCAGGTACTTCAGTTGTAAACTGGACATTTGAGCCACATGACCCAGAATCGGGTGCATTAACTCAAAATGTTGAAATGTATTTATCTTACAATTCAGGTGCTGAGGTTCTATATCAAACTATTGATAGATCAGCAATGACAGAAGGTCCTGTAGGACTTCCAAGATTTGACGTATCACTTTCATTAAACGCAGCTTTAGGTGCCATGGGTATCTCTAGCTTTAGTGGAAACGATGTTGTTAATGTAAGATTTCAATTGAATCTTACTAATGGAAAATCTTATTCAAGATCATCAGTAACTGGGTCAATGACTCAGTCATATTTTAGATCACCTTTCTCATATCCATTAATTATTGGATGTAGATTTGATGCTAATAATACTGGATCTGTAGCAGGTATCTACACCATTAATGGTCAAGATAGCTACGGTGATGGTTGGAACGGTGCAACAGTTGAGTTTACAGTAGACGGCGTAACTACAGTCATTGGTATGGCTAGTGGTTCTGACGTTTCTAAAACTATTACTGTACCTGCATCAGCTTCGACAGTAGGTATTGCTTTCACATCAGGTGATTGGGATAGTGAAGTAACATATCAAGTTGAATGGACAGATTTAAATGGTGCTAACGGTCAAACTGCTTTATCGGACGGAACAAGTCCTGCAGTTGGATTTAAAGCTCTTAACATTTGTAAGTAAATTTGATTAAATTATTTAATAAAAAGGAGGTTTTTTAACCTCCTTTTTTTTTATACATATATGGAAAAACAAATTGAAATTTATGGTATTAGAAGCATTATTGAAGCTATAGAATCATCAAAAGAAATTTCTAAAGTATACCTGTTAAAATCTGATTCCCCTCAAAGTAGTTTGTTTAGGTCACTAGTTATTCTTCTCGAGAGGAAGAATATAAAATCTTCATTCGTACCTAAAGAAAAATTTAAAAAATACAGTGAAAAAAACCATCAAGGTGCAGTAGCAATTTTATCACCAGTTACACTGTTATCTATAGAAGATTTAATTTCATCAACTTTTGATGAAAAATCTCCAAAAACTTACTTATTACTTGATGGAGTTACAGATACAAGGAATTTTGGAGCAATAATAAGAACCAGTGCTGCTGCTGATATAGATGGAATAATAATTTCTCAAAATAACTCTGCCCCTATTAATGCTGATGTTGTAAAAACATCCTCAGGAGGAGTTTTTAAAATACCAATTGCAAGGGTAAGCAATATAAAGGATGCTATACTCTATTTAAGCTCAATAAATGTAGATATAGTTAGCTTATCTGAAAAAGCAGATAAAACTATATATGAAGTGGATTTAAAAAAGTCTGTAGGTCTTATACTTGGATCAGAGGATAGAGGAATTTCAAAGAGTATATTAAGTCTATCAAATGAAACAGTAAGTATACCCATTAGTTCAAAAATAGACTCACTAAATGTATCTGTTGCTTTTTCAGCTGTTATATTTGAATTAGTTAGACAAAGAAGATTTTAAGCTAAAAGATGTAATTTAGTAAAAAACAAAAATTGTCATCAGGTAAGTATCTTCATATTTTTTATTTATTTATAATTACATTATTTGTAAGTAGTTGTAATTTAGATATTTATAAAGGTTTTGAAGAGCCAATAGTCACTGAAAATATTTTTGAGATTAATGATAGTATCATTAAAAAAGATCCCGTTAAATTACTTATTCAACCAAGCTCACCTATTAATAAAGTTTTTGGATACCCACTTGGATTATCAATATATAAACTAGCAAGTGTTAATCCTGATGAAAAATTTGAATCATGGCTTTATAGAAAGCCCAATAGATATGAAAGACTTAGTAAAGTCCTATCTGAAAAACAAATATATCAACTTAAAAAATATAACAACTCTTTTAATGGATTTTTAAAAAACCTTGGACAAGAGCCAATAATGCTTAGAGATTTAAATGTTAATCAAAACATATTAAGATTAAAGCAATATTATAAAAATGAGGGATATTTTGACTCAAATGTACATGTAGATACAATAATTAAAGAAAATCAAGCTAAAATAAAATATAATGTTTCTACAAACACTAGATATTTAATTGACTCCATTTCAATTGATGTTAAATCTAGAGATATAGACTCACTAATTAACAACAGTCAAAAACTGAGTCTATTAAAGGAAAATGAATATTTTTCAATAACAAAACTGATATTAGAGAGAGATAGACTTGAAAATTTATTTAAAAACAACGGTATTTATGATTTTCAACAAAGAAGTATTAACTATAATGTTTTAATAGACAGTTCTGGGATTAACAAAAAGATTCCGATAATAATTAGTATCAAAAATCCTAAAGAAGAGAGTCTATATCAAATTAAAAAAATTAACGATATAAGTATTTATGTTGAAACTTTAGATGAGTTATCAAATATTAGTTCTTACACAGATTCTATAATTTATAATGGAATTAAGATATTTTCTAAAGGAACTTTAAATTACAGTCCAAAATCACTAACTGAACCTATTTTTTATAAAAAAGGAGAAAATTACAGTGACGAAAAGAAACTATTAACTTCAAGATACTTCTCTAATTTAGGAGCATTTAAGTATCCAAGAATTATTACTAATGAGGTTAATGATTCATTATCATCATCAATATATCTTCTTCCAAGAAATAGATTTAGTCTTGGATTTGATTTAGATTTCACTCATTCAAATATTGAAGATTTTGGAATTTCTTTTGGAACAAATTTTAATATAAGGAATATATTTAGAGGCACTGAAAACCTTTCATTAAATCTTAACAACTCTATTGGTGCTTCAAAGAATATAGGTGATCCAAGTGATTCGTTTTTTAATTTATTTGAATTAGGAGGAAATCTAAATTTAAGAATTCCAAGAGCAATTCTTCCTTTTAAATCAGAGAGAATAATAAGAAAAGAGATGAATCCAGTTACAAATATAATAGTGGGATCTACTGTTCAACAAAACATTGGACTTGACAAGCAATATTATAGTGGTATTTATGAAGTGAACTGGAATCCTTCAAAATACTCTAAAATAAATTTTAGATTGCTTGACTTTGAATATGTAAATAATCAAAACATTTCAAATTACTTTAATGTATATAAAAACTCATATGATAAATTAAATTATATATCATCTTTATACAATATAGATCAATCAATAATAAATCAAAATGGTGACTTAATTATTCCTGATGGAGCTGATATGTTTATTAATCAAGTTCTTAACAATGAAACTTCACTTAATTCAGGGACTGACTTTTATAAAAGTGTTAGTTCAATACTGGAAAGAAAAGAAAGGCTGACTGAAAATAATCTAATCATTGGTTCCTCAATAACTCTAAACAGAAATACACAAGAAAATTTTTTAGATGAAAACTTTTCTCAATTGCGTTTTAAATTTGAAATGGTTGGTAATCTTTTTAATGCATTACTGAGAGGTGGAAACTTAAATTCAAATAATAAAGTGGAAATTTCAAATATTTTGCCATCACAATACACCAAAGCTGAGATAAATTATATAAAGCATATTCTTTTAAACAATGGTGATGTATTTGCATTCAGAGCTTTTACTGGAATAGCAATACCATATGGCAATTCTAATTATATTCCATTTACAAGGTCTTATTATGCTGGAGGATCAAATGATAACAGAGCTTGGAAGGCATATAAACTTGGACCAGGAAGCAGCAATAACATTAATGAATTTAATGAAGCCAATTTAAAAATTGCATTTAACTTAGAATACCGAAATAAAATCTCCGGTAATTTAAACGGTGCCTTTTTTGTAGATTTTGGTAATATCTGGAACGTAAATGATAATGTAGAGGATGACTCAATGACATTTAATAATTTATCTGATTTAAGTGAGTTAGCAATAGGTACTGGATTTGGTTTAAGATATGATTTCAATTTTTTTGTTCTTAGACTTGATACTGCATTTAAGACATATAATCCAGCTAAAGAAAAAAGTAACAGATGGTTCAAAGACTTTAGTTTAAATAAGGCAGTATTTAATATCGGTATTAATTACCCTTTTTAAAATAAGTTTAATATTTTTGACAAAATTTAACACACATTCATTTTGAAAAACAATTTCATTTACGGTAAAAACAATCAAGAATTATACAAACTAGCTAAACAGAAAAAATTTGCTCTTCCTGCAATTAATGTTTCAGGGACGAATACCATAAACTCTGTTCTTGAAACAGCATCTGAGTTAAATAGCCCTGTAATAATTCAATTCTCTAATGGAGGTTCTCAGTTTATAGCCGGTAAAGGAATGCCAAATAAAGGCCTTAACTCATCTATTTCAGGATCAATAGCTGGTGCATATCATATTCATAAGACTATAGATGATTATAATTCAAAAGTAGTAATTCATACAGACCACTGTTCAAGAAAATTACTTCCATGGATAGATGGTTTACTTGAATATGGTAAAGGATTTTTTGATAAAAATGGATATCCATTATTTTCTTCACACATGATTGATTTATCTGAAGAACCTATTGAAGAAAATATTGCTACATGTAAGGAATATCTTAAAAGAATGACAGATCTAGATATGACTTTGGAAATTGAGCTTGGTGTAACAGGAGGAGAAGAAGATGGAGTAGATAACTCAGATATTGATTCTTCAAAATTATATACACAACCCGAAGAGGTAGCATATGCATACTCTGAACTTAAATCTATAAGCGATAAATTTATGATTGCTGCTGCATTTGGGAATGTTCACGGAGTTTATAAACCAGGAAATGTAAAGCTTACACCAAAAATTCTTAAAAATTCACAAGAACATGTTTCAAAAAAATTTAACGTACCTCATAACTCTCTTGACTTTGTATTTCATGGTGGCTCAGGATCTTCAGTTGAAGAGATAAGAGAAGCAATTGATTATGGTGTAATAAAGATGAATATTGATACTGACCTTCAATTTGCATTTACAGAAGGTATAAGAGATTATATGCTAGACAAAAAAGATTATTTGATGACTCAGATAGGTAATCCTGAAGGAAGTGAAAATCCGAACAAAAAATACTATGACCCAAGAGCATGGTTAAGAAAGGGTGAAGAGACATTTAAAGCTAGATTAACTAAAGCTTTTGAAGATTTAAATAATATCAATACCTTAGACTAAACTCTAGTAAAGATGAGTTGGTTCAAAAGAACAAATAAAAACATTAATACTAAGACTGAGGAAAAGAAAGATATTCCTGCGGGCTTATGGTATAAAACTCCTACTGGTAAAATAATTGAAACAAAGGAACTAGCTGAAAATAAATACGTTAGCCCTGAAGATGACTATCATGTTCATATCGGTAGCAAAGAATACTTTGAAATACTTTTTGATGAAAAATTTAAAGAGTTAAACTCAGGTATTACTTCCGTTGATTTTCTTAAGTTTCAAGATCAAAAAAAATATTCTGACAGATTAAAAGACGCACAAGTAAAAACAAACCTCAAAGATGCTATTAGAATTGGTTATGGTAAATCTCAAGGGAAAGATATTGTTATAGCTTGTATGGATTTTAAATTTATAGGTGGATCAATGGGATCTGTTGTGGGTGAAAAAATTTCTCTTTCAATTGATTTTGCAATCAAAAAAAAGTGTCCTTTAGTTGTTATATCAAAGTCTGGAGGTGCTAGGATGATGGAATCCGCTACATCATTAATGCAAATGGCTAAAACCTCTGCTAAATTAAATGATTTATCTGAGGCTAAATTACCATATATTTCATTATGTACTGATCCAACAACAGGTGGAACAACTGCTTCATTTGCAATGCTAGGAGATATAAATATAGCTGAACCAAAAGCTCTTATAGCTTTTGCTGGGCCAAGAGTTGTAAAAGATACTACTGGTCAAGATTTACCAGAAGGATTTCAAAAAAGCGAATTTCTTCTTGAAAAAGGCTTCCTAGATTTTATAACCCACAGAAAAGAATTAAAAAAGAAAATAAACCTTTACATAGATTTAATCCAGAATAATCCTCTTCGTAAATAAGGATAAATAATTTAATTTTCTAAATATATTCTACTATATTTGCGGCTCAAAATTAATTGAATGACAGTACTTAAGAAAGAAGAAATTTTTAAAGAATTCGGAAAGAACAAGAAAGACTCTGGTTCTTCTGAAAGTCAAATTGCACTTTTTACTAAAAGAATAGAAGATTTATCTAACCATTTAAAAGATAATGCAAAAGATTTTAATACAGAGAAATCTCTTGTTAAAATGGTTGGTAAAAGAAGAAATTTACTTGAGTACCTTAAGAAAACAGACATTGAAAGATACCGTGAAATAATTAAAAAATTAGGTATCAGAAAATAGGATTTTTAGTTTGGTTGTCTTCATACACACAACAATAAAAAATAACCAAAACTAAATTATGATTCCAAAACCTTTATCACAAACAATATCATTATCAGACGGTAGAGAGATTACTATCGAGACTGGTAAACTTGCAAAACAAGCTCATGGATCCGTTGTTATTAGAATGGGTGATTGTATGCTTTTATCAACTGTAGTTTCAAGCTACGGTTCATCATCCTTGGATTTTCTTCCACTAACAGTAGACTACAGAGAAAAATTTGCGTCTGCAGGTAGATTTCCTGGAGGATTCTTCAAAAGAGAGGCAAGACCAAGCAGTGAAGAAATCCTTACAATGAGAATAGTTGACAGAGTTTTACGTCCTCTATTTCCAAAGGATTACCATTCAGAAACCCAAGTTATGATTCAGCTTATGTCTAGTGATGAAAATGTAATGCCAGATGCTCTCGTAGGATTGGCAGCTTCAGCAGCTTTATCATTATCTGACATTCCATTTGATGGGCCAATTTCAGAGGTAAGAGTTGGTAGAATTGAAGGTGATTTTGTGATAAATCCTTCAAGGAGTGAATTAGCAGAATCAGATATTGATATAATGGTTGGTGCTTCTGAAGACTCAGTTGTTATGGTTGAAGGAGAATTTAATGAAATTTCAGAGGAAGAAATGGCAGATGCAATCAAATTTGCTCACGAAGAAGTAAAGAAACATATAGAGGCACAAAAAAAACTGATCAAAATGGTTGGTATAAGTTCGGAGAAAAGAGAATATGACGGAGCAGAAGAAGATTCTGAGCTAGAAGCTGAAATTTTAAAGAAAGTTTATCAAAAATCATATGATATAGCAAAGAAAGGCCTTTCAAAAAATGAAAGAAGCGAGCACTTTGGATTATTAAAAGATGAAGTAATTGAGTCTTATGATGAAGAAACATTAGAAGAAAAGAAAGATTTAATTACTAACTACTTTTATAAAGCACAAAAGAAAGCAATAAGAGACTTAGTTTTAAATGATGGTATTAGACTGGACGGAAGAAAGACAGAGGATATTAGAGATATCTGGACAGAAGTAGGCTACCTTCCTTCCACTCATGGGTCTGCGGTTTTTACTAGAGGTGAAACACAGTCACTTGCATCTGTAACTCTTGGAACAAGTAGAGAGGTTAATATGATTGATATGCCAACAAATCAATCTGAAGAAAAATTTTATTTACATTATAATTTTCCACCATTCTCAACAGGAGAAGCTAGACCTTTAAGAGGAACTTCAAGAAGAGAAATTGGACACGGAATGTTAGCTCAAAGAGCTCTTGAAAAGGTTATGCCAGAAGATTGTCCGTATACTGTTAGAATTGTTTCTGAGATACTAGAATCTAATGGTTCATCTTCTATGGCCTCAGTATGTGCTGGATCACTAGCATTAATGGATGCTGGTATAAAAATTAAGAGTAATGTTTCTGGTATAGCAATGGGACTTATTAGTGAAGGTGATAAATATGCAGTCCTGTCAGATATTTTAGGAGATGAAGATCACCTAGGGGATATGGACTTTAAGGTTACAGGAACTAAAGAAGGTATTACAGCTTGTCAGATGGACATTAAAATTAAAGGTTTAAAATATGAAATCCTGGTTGAAGCATTACATCAAGCTAAAAAAGGAAGACTTGAAATACTTGATAAATTAGATAGTTCTATTGATAAAGCTAACGAAACTGTTAAGGCACATGCTCCAAAAATGGTTAATATGGAGATTCCTAAAGATTTCATAGGTGCAGTTATAGGACCGGGTGGAAAAATGATTCAAGAACTTCAAAAAGAAAGTGATACAACTATTGTAATTAATGAAAAAGATGAGGTTGGAGTTGTAGAAATCTTAGGTATTGATAAAGAAAAAATTGATAATGCAATTGAAAGAATAAAAAATATAATTTTTCAACCTGTTATTGATGAAGTTTATAAAGTAACTGTTGTCAAAATACTAGATTTTGGAGCTGTAGTAGAATTTGTTCCTGGGAAGGAAGTTCTTCTTCATGTTTCAGAAATTGCATGGGAAAGAGTTGAAAAGGTTACTGAGTATCTTAATCTAGGTGATCAAATTGAAGTAAAATACATGGGAATTGATAAAAGAACTAGAAAACAAAAAGTTTCTAGAAAAGTTCTTCTTGAAAGAAAATAATTTTTTTTTTCATTTTGGAACAATTTTTGTGGCATTATATAGTCTATGAGACAACTAAAAATTACAAAACAAGTAACTAATAGAGAGACAGCCTCTCTAGATAAATACCTTCAAGAAATTGGAAAGGTAGACTTAATTACTGCAGAGGAGGAGGTTGAATTAGCTCAAAGAATTAAAAAAGGTGACCAATTTGCACTTGAAAAACTTACAAAAGCTAATTTAAGGTTTGTTGTCTCTGTGGCTAAACAATATCAAAATCAAGGGCTAACTCTGCCAGATTTAATAAATGAAGGTAATCTTGGTCTAATTAAAGCTGCTCAAAGATTTGACGAAACAAGAGGTTTTAAATTTATCTCTTACGCTGTTTGGTGGATTAGACAATCTATACTTCAAGCACTGGCAGAACAATCTAGAATTGTAAGACTTCCACTTAACAAAATTGGATCAATTAACAAAATCAACAAAACTTATGCATTTCTTGAGCAAGCTCATGAAAGAGCTCCATCAGCAGAAGAAATAGCAAAAGAACTAGATATGACTGTTAATGATGTAAAAGAGTCTCTGAAAAATTCTGGAAGACATGTCTCCATGGATGCTCCTTTGGTAGAAGGTGAAGATTCTAATCTTTACGATGTTCTTAACAGTGGAGAGTCACCTAACCCTGATAGACAACTTTTGCACGAATCTCTTAGAACAGAGATTGAAAGAGCATTAGATACCCTTACCCCTCGTGAAGCTGACGTTGTAAGATTATATTTTGGTCTTGGAAACCAGCATGCTATGACCCTTGAAGAAATTGGTGAAACTTTTGATTTAACAAGAGAAAGAGTTAGGCAAATCAAAGAAAAAGCCATAAGAAGGCTAAAACATACCTCAAGAAGTAAAATTCTTAAAACATATTTAGGGTAAGTATATCTCCTTTTAATGTTTATATCTTTTATTAACAGATTTAATTAAATCTATAAGGTTATTTTATATTCGTAATAAAACATTATGTCTATAAAAATAGCTCCATCTATTCTTGCTGCTAACTTTGGCAATCTATCTCTTGAATGTAAAAAAATTGATAAAAGTAATGCTGACTGGTTCCATTTAGATGTTATGGATGGACTATTTGTTCCCAATATATCATACGGAATGCCAATAGTCAAGTCAATCAGAAAGATGACAAAGAAACCCCTAGATGTTCATTTAATGATTATTGAACCTGAAAGATATATTGATAAATTTATTGAAATTGGCTCTGATATTCTTACTGTTCATGTTGAAGCTACTTCAAAAATGGACAATATAATAGATAAAATTAATCATTCAGGAATTAAATCTGGGATAGCTATTAATCCTGATACACCAATTAGTAAATTAGATGATTACATTTGTAATGTTGACTTAATTTGCCTGATGGGAGTCCATGCAGGATTTGGAGGACAAAAATTTATTAAAAAAACATTTAATAGACTTGAAGAACTTAAAAACTTAATTAATTCTAAAAATTCATCTGCCCTTATTGAGATTGATGGCGGAGTAAATGAAAATAATTTTGAAAAACTTAAAAATTTAGGCGCTGATGTTCTTGTTGCAGGAAGTTATATTTTTAACTCTTCTAATTATAATACAGCTATCGATCTACTTAAATAAACAATAATTTAAAATCTTTAATTTTATGAAGTTTATGTTCAGATCATATAAAATTTTAAAAATTAACTTAGTATTTATCCTTTTTATTGCTTGTAATACATCAAGTAATTTGGATGATGAAAGTTCACCTATTTATAGTACAGAATCAAATATTATTGAAAATCAAGAGTTGAATTCTATAATTTCAAATGAAAGCCCATTATCGCTATTAGCTTTGGGTGATAGCTATACTATCGGAGAGGGAGTAAATGAAGAAGAAAGATGGCCTAACCAATTTGTTCAAGTTGCTTATGAAAATGGCATAGACTTTTTAACTCCAAGAATAATTGCAATGACTGGATGGAAAACATATGATTTGATCAATGGAATAGAATCAAGCAATTTTGAAAAAAAATATGATTACGTTTCACTATTAATTGGGGTTAATAATCAGTTTAATTCAAGATCTATTAACGAATTTGAAGATGATCTAGACAAACTATTAATCAAAATAAATAATTTAAAGAAAAAAGATGGTAGTGTTTTAATAATCTCAATACCTGATTGGGGATCTTCACCATATGGGGAAAATATGGATAGAAATCAAATTTCAACTGAAATAAATACTTTTAATAATAGTTTGAAAAGCTTTGCAAATATTAATGGTTTAAAGTATGTTGATGTAACTGAAATATCTCGAAGAGCAATAAACGAGTCTAATTTAATTACTAGTGACAATCTTCATCCTAGTGGTTTAATGTATCTAGAATGGGCTAAGAAAATTTTTAATGTTTGGATAAATTAAAAAAAATAGCAATTAATCTTGATTCTAATGACGAATTATCCTCATATAGAAAGGAATTTATATTACCTACTAATACTATTTATCTTGATGGAAATTCACTAGGTGTTCTATCAAAAAATATTATAGATGATATAAATAATACAATCAAGGAGGACTGGGGAAATAATCTTATTTCTAGTTGGAATGATAAATGGATTGAACTTCCAAATAAAGTATCAAAAAAAATAGCTTCTATACTTAATTGTAGTGGTAATGAGGTTTATGTTGGTAGCTCAACATCAAATAATCTTTATAAGCTAATCAAGAGCATATTAGAGGCTCATAAAGACATAAAAAACATATCAACTGATAATCTTAACTTTCCATCAGATAAATATATATGCGAAGGCATTTGTGAGGATTTTAATTTAAAATTTAAATTTTTAGATTATAAAAATGATTTATTTCCTGATATAGAAGTTCTAAAAAGATTTATAATTGATAATCCGGGGATAATAGTTCTTTCTCATGTAACTTATAAATCATCTTATAGATATCCAATAAAAGAGATTAATAAATTTTGTAGAGAAAATAAATCAATGGCTATTTGGGATTTAAGTCATTCTATTGGTGCAGTCCATATTGACATGGAGTCGAATGAATCAGATTTTGCAGTTGGGTGTACTTATAAATATCTAAACGGTGGACCTGGATCACCTGCATTCATTTATGTTAGAAAAAATCAAATAAAAAAATTAAAATCTCCAATCAAAGGATGGTTTAGTCATAATAAACCTTTTGATTTTTCTGAAGAGTATCAAGAATCTAACTCAATGGAAAAATTTTCAAATGGAACTCCTCATATTTTATCATTATCAACACTAAAATCATCATTAGATATAACAATAAGTGCTTCTACAAAAAAACTTGAAAATAAATCTCACAAATTGTTTCATTTTTTTGAATCAATATATAAAGAGAAGTTAAGTGATAAAAAATTCAAATTAATAACTAAAAATAATAGAGATGAAAGTGGTTCTCATATTTCATTACACCATAATGAAGCCTGGCGAATATCTCAATGTTTAATTTCTCCTATCAGAAATACTTCAATTAAAATTATAGTTGATTATAGACCTAATAACATTATAAGGATTGCTTTAACGCCTTTATACACATCTTTTAAAGACATAAATATTCTATGTGAAAGAATAGTTGAAATAATTGATACTAAAGAATTTAAACAAAAGGATAATACAAAAGAAGGGGTTACTTAAAACTTTAAATTAATTCATCAATTTATTTTTAACCATTTCTGCAATCACTCTCCCTTCAGCTTTTCCTGAAACTTTTAGATTAACATTGGCTATTACTTTACCCATATCTTTCATTGATTCTGCATTTAAATCTGTTATTACTGAATCAATAATTTCAGATAACTCAGATTCACTTAGTTGTTCTGGGAGAAATTCTGAGATAATCTTTGCCTGAGAAATTTCGAGCTCTGCTAATTCACCTCTTTCTTGCTCAATATATATTTTAGCACTATCATTTCTTTGTTTTACCATTTTTTGAAGAATTTTAAGAATAATTTCTTCTTCGACTTGATCTTTAGATCCAGTTTTAGTTTTTTCTAATAAAATTGCAGACTTTATAGCTCTAAGAGATTCTAACCTTATAGTATCCTTACTTTTCATTGAGTCCTTAATTGACTCATTAATTTTGTTTTCTATATTCATATTTTAATCAACGTTATCATGAAGGTATGTATTTACATCTGGAAATTCTAACTTATTTTCTTCATTTAAAATAGTCTTTGAAAATATATCTTCATTTTGAGATTTGGTATTAGTAATTTCAATACCCATCCTTTTATAAGCAGGTATTTTTTCTAAATCTTCTATAGTAGAATTTTTATTCTTAAACACATAATTAAATTGTTTTAGATTCTCTCTTCTAATTAGATTCTCATTGTCTAAATCAGTATCTAATGGTTTGTCAAATAAATTTTCAGATATTTCAACTTCATTATCTAACTTATCTTCATTTTCATGAATATGATCCTGGATTTCAATATCTTCAGACACTTCTTCATCAAGGTCTAATTTAATAAACTGAATCTCATCGTCCTCAATATTACTAAGTTCTGAATCTGGAATATCATTAAAATCAATCTCATTTTCTTCATTAATATGATTATATTCTGGTTCTTCTATCTCATTTGGTTTAGTTATATTTTTTTCATCAATATGATTATCATTTAAATTAAACTCTTCTTTTTCTGGATTATTAATTGAATAATTATCACTTGAAAAAAGACCAAATGAAATATCATTAGGCGATTCCTTAGAAGTATTAATTTCTGACTCAACATATTCAATTTCATGCAGCTCAATATCATTAATCACAAAGTCTGTTGTTTCTGGTTCAACAACCTCATAACTTATGTCAATATTTCTTAGTATTTCATTAATTTCACTTTCTATCTTCTTTTGTTGAGACTCGTTATTTAATTTATCTTCAACAATTTCATCAGACTCATGAGTTAGATGATCTAATTCATCTTTATTCATTAATGATTTTTCAAAGGGGTGATCTTGATCTAGTTTATAAACTACTTTTTTAGTTTCAGAACTTACAAGACTTTTTTGCTTTTCATCACCAAACCCAGTTGCTATTACAGTAACAGAAATATTATTTCCTAACTCAAGATCTTCACCTACTCCCATTATTATATTTGCACTATTTCCTGTCTCATTTTGAATATATTCATTTATTTCCCCTATCTCATCAATTGTAATTTCTTCAGTACCAGATACAATTAATAATAAAACATTTTTACTTCCTTCAATTTTATTGTCGTTAAGCAATGGAGAATCTAAAGCTTTTATTACAGCTTCATTTGCCCTATTTGATCCACTTGTAATAGATGATCCCATTATAGCAGTTCCACTATTAGATAATACTGTTTTTGCATCTTTTAGATCTATATTTTGAGTATAGTGATGAGTAATTACTTGTGCAACTCCTCTAGCAGCTGTAGCCAAAACTTCATCAGCTTTTGAAAATCCTTCTTTAAAACCTAGATTACCATAAACATCTCTTAATTTATTATTATTAATTATTATCAAGGAGTCTACTGATCTTTTTAGTTTCTCTAAACCTTTAATTGCCTGTAACTCTCTATTTTTTCCTTCGAAGTTAAATGGAATAGTAACAATCCCTACTGTTAAAATATCAAATTCCTTAGCCATTTCTGCAATAATAGGTGCAGCACCAGTTCCAGTTCCACCTCCCATTCCTGCAGTTATAAATAACATCTTAGTTTGAGTTTCCAAAAGATTCTTTAATTCTTCATAGCTTTCTAATGCTGCTAGTTTACCTATTTCAGGATTAGCTCCAGCTCCAAGACCCTCTGTTAAATTTACCCCAAGTTGGATTTTGTTAGGGACAGGACTTTCTTCTAAAGCTTGAGAATCTGTATTACAAACAACAAAATCTACTCCTTTGATTCCTTGTTTATACATATGATTTACCGCGTTACTTCCTCCCCCTCCTACTCCCATAACCTTCATTACATTGCTTTTATTTTTTGGTAAATCAAAACTAAAGTTTGTGTCTATTTCTGTTTTCATCTTTTCAAATTTTTATTAATTATCAATTGTATTATCTAGGTTTTCTACTTTATCTATAAAACTTTTAAAACCTTCTGCCCATTTGGTCAAAGTTGTTTTTCTTCCTTGGTTTACTAAGTCATTTGAGGTTGAGTTTGAAATTGAGTTATCTTCTAAAGAATTATTCTCAATAGCTTTCATCAACAAGCCAACTGCAGTTGAGTAAATTGGATTATACTCATTTGAGTCTCCAGCTAAATGTTCACCTGGAAATCCTATTCTAGTATCCATTCCAGTTACATATTCAGTTAATTGTTTTAAGTGTCTTAATTGACTTCCACCTCCTGTTAAAACAATTCCAGCTATTAATTTTTTCTTAGAATCTTCATGACCATAATTTTTGATTTCTAGATAAGCTTGCTCTATTATTTCTACAACTCTTGCGTTAATAATCTTAGATAATGTTTTTAATGAAATTTCCTTTGGATCTCTTCCTCTAAGTCCTGGAATAGAAACAATTTCTGAATCTTTATTTTCACCAGGCCATGCTGAGCCAAATTTTATTTTTAATTGTTCAGCTTGATTACCAATTATTGAACATCCCTCTTTAATATCTTCTGTAATTACATTTCCACCAAAAGGAATTACTGCAGTATGTTTAATAATTCCATCTTTAAATATAGCAACATCTGTGGTTCCTCCTCCTATATCAATTAGAGCTACTCCAGCTTCTTTTTCCTCCTCTGATAATACAGCATCTGAAGAGGCTAATGGCTCAAGGGTTATGTCTCCCATCTCTAAACCTGAACTTTTAATGCATTTTCCAATATTTCGAATTGATGATACCTGACCTACAACAATATGAAAATTTGCTTCTAGCCTACTACCATACATACCAATTGGTTCTTTGATTTCAGATTGACCATCAACTTTAAAATCCTGAGGAAGAACATGAATTATTTCTTCACCTGGAAGCATAACTAATTTATAGACTTGATCAATTAACTTGTCAATATCATTTTCATTAATTACCTCATCTGGATTTTCTCTTGTAATGTAGTCACTATGCTGAAGACTTCTAATATGTTGACCAGCTATACCTACTGCAACCTCCTTAACATCTACACCTGATTTTGATTGTGCTTCATCAACAGCAATTTTAATTGATTGTATTGTCTGTGTAATATTATTTACAACACCCCTATGAACTCCTAAACTTTGTGATTTTCCAACCCCTAGAATTTTAACTTTATTAAATTGATTTTTTTCTCCAACCATTGCTACAATTTTTGTAGTTCCTATGTCTAATCCTACAGAATAATTTTTATTCATAATTTAATTTTTAATTGCTATTAATCTATTATTATAAACCAGATCAACTTGTTTATATTTTTTATTTGATGAATTATTAAATTGATAGATATAAAATCCTTTTAACATGTTTAGTTTATTTTTTAATTGAAACTCATTACCAAATCTTATATCAAAATCAAAACCTTTAATATTTAAGTATATATCATCTCCCTTAAGGGTTATTGATTTTAATTTATTTTCGAAAAAATCATCATTCTCTAGAGCAGCAATTACCTTTAAAATTTTAAATTCCTCACCATCAGTTATAATTCCTTTAATCTCGGGGATGCTATCAATTGATGAATTGTATTTTTTAAAAATAACTCCTGAAGAATCCATATAACTATTTAATTCTCTTATGAATGCTATAGGTTCTCTGTCTTTTATATCAATATCTAATTGCAAATAGTTATTACGATAAACATCAATACTTTTTATTGATTTAATTTTTTCAAGTTCTTTTTCAACTTTTTGAAATTCATTTAGATTTATTAAATCTGATAGCTCTTTATTTCTAATTAAGTCATCAACAACTTTTTTATTATCAAAGTATCCAGTACTTAAATAATTTATATTAATATCTAGATAATTATTATCGTCAGTTAAGCTAATCAAGGCTGAACTTGACAATAGAATTATTAAGACAAACATTTTAATTAAGCTAGTCATTTGTAAATATTTTTTTATTTAAATTTTCAGTTATATTTCCAGCTCCTAATATTGATATGACTTCTGTTTTTGAGTTTATTATTATATCATTAATTAGTTCTTTATTAATAATTTCTTTCTTTGCTGAACTTATCTTTTCTAGTAATACTTTTGAGTTAACTCCTTCAATTGGCTTTTCTCTAGCAGGATAAATTTCTAGCAGATATACTTCATCAAACTTTGATAAGACTGTTGCAAAATCTTCCATAAAATCTCTTGTCCTTGAAAATAAATGAGGCTGAAAAATAACAGATGTAGATTTATTTTTATAATTACTATTTATTGTATTTAAAACTGATTCAATTTCAGTTGGATGATGAGCATAATCATCTATAATAATTTTATCATCAATTTTATATATATTCATTCTTCTTTCTATTCCATTTAAATCAGAAAGAAATGGGAGTAATTCTGAAATCTCAATTTCTTTAATCTGATCAATTATAGAAAGGGCTGATAAAACATTTTTTAGATTATGCAGTCCAATGATATTAACATATATTTTAGTGAAAAAATTATCTGGTGTTTTAAAGTCAAAAATAATTCCGTCATTTTTTATTATTATACTTGAAGCTTTATAATCGGCATCATTTTTAATTGAAAAAGTAAAATCACCTTTAATATTAATATCCTTTTCAACAACTAAGCTGTTTTTAACACTTTTTGAAAATAGCTTAAAACTCTTACTTAAAGATTCAAAGTCTCCATATATATCAAGATGGTCACTATCAAGTGAAGTAATAACTGCATAGTCTGGAGATAAGTTAAGAAAAGACCTATCATATTCATCTGCTTCAACTATCACATAATCATCTCCAGTAAATAAATAGTTTGAATTATGCCCCTTCATGATTCCTCCAACAAAAGCTTTAAATTTTAATCCATAAGAATAAAAAAGATCACTAATTATTGCAGTAGTTGTTGTTTTTCCATGGGTTCCTGCTACTGCAATACATTTAGAAGTTTGAGATATCTCTCCAAGAATTTCTGATCTCTTATAAATTTTATTTTTTCCATTTGAAATAAAATAATTTAGAAAAACATTATCTTTTTTGATAGCAGGAGTATATATAATCTCCAAATCTTCTCCCATTATATCTTCAGGAATCTCTTCAAGATTTAATTTATTAGTAATAGCTATTCCTTTTTTTAATAATATTTCTATTGATCTATTATTCGATTGATCATACCCAAAAACAATGTTTCCTTTATCATGAAGAAATTGAGCAATCGAAGACATTCCAATACCTCCAATACCAATAAAAAAATATTTTTTATTCAGCATTATTCAAATGTTTTTTTATTAATTCTACAATATCATTTGAGGCATTGGGTAATGCTATTTTAGATATATTATACGATAGTTCTTCTTGTAATTTTTTGTCTCTTATTACTAAATCAAGCTTATTCCTAAATATTAAATCTAGATCCTTCTCTTCAATACATATACATGCATGTTTTTCTTCAATTGCTCTTGCATTTTCTAATTGATGATTCTCTGCCACATTAGGAGAAGGAATTAAAATTGCTGGCTTTGAGACAATTGCTAATTCAGAAAGAGTTAATGCACCACTTCTAGCTATTATTAAATCAGATGAATAATATACAGAATCAATATCATCTATGAAGTCTGTAACAAAGACAGAGTCTGAATTATATTTTTTATAGTCTTCAAAGTAGTTCTTTCCACATTGCCAAATTATAAATATATTTTGCGAGATTATAAAGTCAATATTCTCTTCAATCGTTCTATTTATTTTATCAGACCCTAAACTTCCACCAAGAATTGAAATCACAATTTTGCTTTCATCAATTTTTAATTTTTTCTTTAAATCTATTAGATTATTCAAATTAGAAATTGACTCTCTTACAGGGTTTCCTGTTAAGAACAATTTATTTGAAGGAAAGTATTTTTCCATCTTATCATAAGCTACAGATATATAATTAGCATGGTTAGAAAGAAGTCTATTAGAAATTCCAGGGAATGAATTTTGTTCTTGTATTAAAGTAGGAATTCTTAAAATTGAGGAAATAAATACTATTGGAAAACTTGCAAAACCTCCTGTTCCTATAACAAATTTTGGTTTATATTTTATTAAAATAAATATTGACTGTATTAAACTTATAATCAGTTTAAGTGGCAAAATTATATTTTTAAGTGAAAAAGATCTTTGAAGACCACTTATCCATAAACCATGAATATTATAACCATATTTAGGGATAATGTTCATTTCCATTCTTCCTATTGCTCCAACAAATTTTATTTCAGCATTATTGAAAGACTCATTAATCTTATTAGCAATAGATAATGCTGGATAAATATGCCCACCTGTTCCACCTCCTGAAATTATAAATCTATTCTTTCTCACTATTCATGTTTTTAATTGAAGAGCTCACACTAAGTATCATTCCTAAGGATATGCAAGTCATCCATGCAGATGATCCTCCACTACTAATTAATGGTAAGTTTTGACCAGTTACAGGTATTATTTGAGTAGCAACTGAAATATTTGTAAATGCCTGCATAATAATAAAAATTCCAAGTCCTGAGACTAATATTTTTCCAAACCTATCATCCGTTCGATGGGTTATAACAAGAATTCTAAAGAACATTAATATATATAGAACTATTATCAAGGAACCACCTATAATACCATACTCTTCAACAATTATGGCAAAAATAAAATCTGAATTACTTTGAGGTAAATGATTCTTCATAATACTTTTTCCTGCACCAATACCAATTAAGCCTCCATTATTTATTGCCATTTTAGCTCTTTCTATTTGATAACTTGCATCTGAATTTTTATTAGATCCAAAATTTTCAACTCTACTAATCCAAGTATCTATTCTATTTGGGAGTTTTTCAGGAAATGCTTTAGCTGTTAGAAAAAAGATTATCAACAGGAAAGTCAATATTAAAAACATCTTAAATAAATGACGTAAAGGAAATCCAGAAATTATAAGAACAACAAACAATGCACTAAAAATTAGAAAAGCTGATGAAAAATTAGCTGGTAGAATTAAAAATATATATGCAAATATTGGAAGCCAAAGAGGAAGTAAAGTTTGAGAAAATTTAGTTTCTGACAACTTTACTTTTGAAAGATATCTAGCAGTATATGTTATTATAATTATAGCTGCAAATGAAGAAGTCTGAAAACCAATTCCAATTAGTGGAATATCTATCCACCTACTTGCAGCTGAGCCCCCTATCATAGTTCCCTGAGATAATGTATATGCTAATAATGCTAATCCAATTGGAAGAAGAATTAATGACATACCCTTGAACAGTTTAAATGGAACTAATTTCACAGACAACATTAATATAATCCCAAAAAGTAGTACAATTAGATGTTTTACCAAATAGTAAATTGGTGATGAACCATCAACTACATAGGAAAGATATGAGCTAGATGAAAAAACTGGAAAAAAAGAAAACAGAGATAATAGTAATATAATTACTAATAAAACTTTATCACCGAATATTAAACTTTTAGTACTCATCTATAAATTTCTAACAGCATTTTTAAATTGATTTCCTCTATCTTCATAATTATCAAATAAATCGAAACTAGAACATGCGGGAGATAAAAGAACATTTTCTTTTTTCTCTGCAATCTTATTAGCTACTTTAACAGCTTCAGTAATTGACTCTGTTTCAACAATAATTTCTATTACTGGTTTAAATGTTTCAATAATTTTAGCATTATCTATTCCAAGACATATAATAGCTTTTACTTTCTCTCTTACAATTGGAAGTAATTCAGTGTAGTCATTTCCTTTGTCAACTCCACCTGCAATCCATACGGTTGGTGATTTCATTGAATCAAGTGCATAATAAGCAGCATTTACATTTGTAGCTTTAGAATCGTTAATATAATTTACTCCTTGGATTTTTAAGAAATTTTCAAGACGATGTGGAAGACCAGAAAAAGTTAATAGGCTTTCTCTAATAATTTCGTTATCAATTTTAAGCAAATCTGAGACAGTAATTGCTGCCATTGCATTAAGTAAATTATGCCTTCCCTTAAGCGCAAACTCTTCTGTATTTATCATAATAGTTTTTTTTTTGTTAGAAAGAATGTTATTTTCAACTAATACTTGATTTTGATTACTATTTTTAATTCCAATTGAAATTTTATTTACTGGTAATTTTTTATTTTTTAATACATCAATTAAAGCCTTATCATCTGAATTATAAATTAAATAATCAGACTCATCTTGATTCATTGTAATCTTCATCTTAGCATCTACATATTTGCTAAAATCATTGTCGTATCTATCAAGGTGATCTTCAATAATATTGGTTATAACAGAAATATTTGGCTTAAATTTTTTAATATCATCAAGTTGAAAACTGCTGATTTCTAAGACATAGACTTCTTTATCTCCAGATAGAAGTGTTTTTGAAAAGCTATCACCAATATTTCCTGCTAGACCAACATCTATTCCAGATTTATGAAGAATATGATGAATTAACTTGGTTGTAGTAGTTTTTCCGTTTGTACCAGTAATACATATTTTAAATGAATTTGAATAACTACTTGCAAATTCAATTTCAGAAATTATTGGAATATCAATAGATTTGATTTTTGAAATAATTTCAGAATTATTTGGTATTCCTGGGCTTTTAATAATTAAATCTGAAAATTCAATTTCATTAAAAGTGTGTTTGTTCTCTTCAAATCTGATTGAATTTTCAAGAAATATTGATTTTATATCTTTTCTAATTTTAGAATTGTCAGAAACAAATACATTATGACCTTTTTGATTTGCTAACATAGCTGCCCCAAATCCACTCTCCCCGGCTCCAAGAATAGTTATATTTTTTATCATCTAATTTTTAATGTTAAGATTGTGATAAGAGCTAAGAATATTCCAATAATCCATAACCTCGAAACTATTTTACTTTCATGATATCCAACTTTCTGAAAATGATGATGAATTGGAGACATTAAAAAAATACGTTTACCTATACCTGTTCTTCTTTTAGTTATTTTGAAATAACTGACTTGAAGAATAACTGATAATGCTTCTAATAGAAAAACTCCACATAAGATTGGTATTAGTAATTCTTTCCTTATTAAAATTGAAATAACTGCGATTAGACCTCCAACTGTCAAGCTTCCTGTGTCTCCCATAAAGACAGTAGCTGGGTAAGTGTTGTACCAAAGAAAACCAACTAATGAGCCTAATAATGCAGCAATAAAGATTGTAATTTCTCCAACTCTAGGTATATACATTATATTGAGATAATCTGAGAAAATTATATTTCCTGAAGTCCATGCAAAAACTCCAAGAGTAAATACAATTATTGCAGACAGACCAGCAGATAAGCCATCTAATCCATCTGTTAAATTATTGGAGTTCGAAACTGCAGAGATAATAAATATTATTACTGGAATTAATATTATCCATAATAATCTATCACCATATTTGAATATAGAGTTTGATATTTCACTGTAGTCTAACTCATTATCTTTGAAGAATGGAATAGTTGTCTTAAATGATTTAATTTCTTCAACTTCAGAGAATTCAATCTTATCATTATTTAAATCTTTATCAAATTCAACTATTGTAATATCATTATTTGTTAAAAGAATTAATGCAACAAAAATTCCTAATAATGACTGACCTGCTATTTTAAACTTACCCTTTAATCCTTTTTTATCTTTCTTGAAAACTTTAATATAATCATCAATAAAACCAATAGTTCCAAGCATTAGTGTTGAAAATATTAATATTTGAATATAAATGTTTTCAAGATTAGACATTAAAATTACTGGAATAAGTGTTCCTATTATAATTATCAAACCACCCATAGTAGGAGTTCCTACTTTTTTATCTTCACCATCTAAACCAAGCTCTCTAATATTCTCACCTATTTGTTTTCTTTTTAAATAATTAATTATTTTTTTTCCAAAAATTACAGATATAATAAGTGATAATAATACCGATACAGCAGCTCTAAAAGACAAATAACTAAATAGACTAGCACCTGGAAAGTTAAATTGACTTTCTAATATTTCGAACAGATAGTATAACATATTTATTTATTAAAAATTTCTTTTGCAATTTTAAAATCATCAAACTTTACTCTCATATTATTTTTTAGTTCTTGATAATCTTCATGACCTTTTCCTGCTATTAGAACTATATCTCCTTGCATACTTCTCTCTTTTGCTTCTATAATTGCTTTAGATCTCTCTATTTCTACTGTAACTTTATCCGTATTAAATTTTGAAACCCCCTTAATCATATCTTCAATAATTGAATTTGGATCTTCAGATCTTGGATTATCTGAAGTAAATATTACTCTTGAACTTAAATCAGAACAAATTTTACCCATAATTGAACGCTTATCTTTATCTCTATCTCCTCCACATCCAATTACAGTTATAAGATTTTGACTTGATGATTTTATTTTATTTATAGTCGATATTACATTTTCTATAGCATCTGGAGTATGAGCGTAGTCAACGATAACTGTAACTTTATTAGTTGACAAAAAAGATTGTAACCTACCAACTACACTTTCAAGCATACTTATAGCGGTTAATAATTTAATTTTATCAATATTATATAGTTTTCCTACAGAGTATATAGCTAATAAATTCGAAGCGTTAAACTTACCTATTAGCTTAGTCCAAATCTCACTACTTTCTATACTTAGAAGCATTCCATTTAATTGTTGTTCAATTATTCTTGATGAAAAATTTGACTTTGACTTTAATGAATATGAGTATACTCTAGCTGAAGTATTTTGAACCATATATTTAGCATTTTTATCATCTATATTAATAAGTGCAAAAGCTTTTTTACCTAATCTATCAAACACAATTTTTTTGGTATCTCTATATTCTTTAAATGATTTATGATAATCAAGATGATCATGAGTAAGGTTGGTAAAAATCATTCCCTTAAAATCAAGTCCATTAACTCTTTTTTGAAAAATCCCATGAGACGATACCTCAATAAAACAAACTTGAACACCCTTTTCAATCATTTTTGATAAATGATGATTTAAAGTTATTGGATCAGGAGTTGTGTTTTTTGAAGTTTCAATGAAATCATCATATTCAATATTTATAGTTGAAACTAATCCAGATTTAATATCTAAATCATTATATAATTTATATAAAAGTGATGCTATTGTTGTCTTACCATTTGTTCCTGTAACACCTATCAAATCTATTTTCGAAGATGGAATATCATAAAAATTTGAAGCAATTATTGAAAGTGCTGATTTTGAACAATCAACACATATATAAACTGAATTATTATTTTTAAAATTTTTAGGTAATTTTTCACAGACAATAACAGATGCTCCTTTTTTAAGTGATTGATCAATGTAATCGTGGCCATCAATCCTATATCCTTCAATAGCTACAAATAGAGTATTATTTTCAACATTTCTTGAGTCAAAAGTTACTTTTGTAATATCTATATCAGTATCTCCGTAAACTGAATTAATATTTACTTTAAATAATATCTCTTTTAACTTTTTCAAAATAGTATATCCTTTTTACTTATTTCAATTTCAATTGGAATTCTAGTGATAATTTTTTGTGCTACTTTTTTAAATACTGGAGCAGCTACTGAATTCCCATAATATCCTTTAGATTTATTTGGTTTATTAATAACTACAATTGCAGAATATTTTGGGTTATCTGCAGGAAAATAACCTACAAAACTTGAAACATAATCTGTCATATCAGAAGCATATCCTGTCTGACTTGTTCCAGTTTTTCCTGCAATTTTAATATTTTCATCATATATATTATTTGCTGTTCCCCATGGTTTTTCAACCACATTCTTTAACATTAATTGAACTGATTTTAGTGTTTCCTCTGAGCAAATAGAAGGCATTATCACCTCCCTATCTATCTTATAAACTGGCTCCTGACCAAAAGCACCAATACTTTTAATAAAGCTAGGTTTAACCATCTCTCCATTGTTTGCAACTGCATTATAAAACGTGAGTGTTTGTAGTGGTGTCATACTAACTCCATAACCAAAAGCCATCCAAGGAAGGGAAAGCCCACTCCAATCTTTATCTGAAGGGTGTGGAATTTTAGGTTTACCTTCTCCCTCTATATCTACATTAATCTTTTGATTAATTTTCATATTAATTAATCTGTCTACAAATCTTTCTGGATTATCTTTATAATTATCATAAATCATCTTGACAATTCCAGTATTCGACGAAACCTCGAAAGCTCTAGAAATTGGAATTATTCCATAACCCCTCCTATTAGAATCTTTAACCTCTTCATTATAGAATTTAAGCACTCCATTACCAGTGTCAACAGAGTCTGTCGGACTAACCACACCATCTTCCAAGGCAGCTATTAGACTCATTAATTTAAATGTTGAACCTGGTTCTTGACTCTCCCATATACCATAATTGATTTTTTCATAATACTTACCCTCAGAGGTTCTTCCCAAATTTGAAATAGCCTTGACCTTTCCAGATTTAGTCTCCATTAAAATCATTGTTCCATGATCAGCTTCATATTTTTCTAATTGATATAACAATTCATGATGAACCATATCTTGTATTTGTGTATCGATGGTAGTATGTACATCATAACCTGGAACAGGTTTTCTTTTATAATTAACTGTCATAGGCTTCCATTGGCCATCAGCAATTTTTTGCATTAATCTTAGACCACTTTTTCCAGAAAGATATTCTGAGTAAGCACCTTCAAGTCCAATTCTCTTATATTTTCCATCTAGTAACTTTTCGTAACCTATTGTTCTTTCTGCAACTTTCCCTAAATGACTTTGTCTAGTATGGTGCTCTTTAACTATCAATCCTCCTTTATATATTCCTTGATTAAAAATTGGAAATGACTTAATTTTATTTACATCGATAATTGATAAATTTTTACCTATTAATAAATATCTATTATTATTTATTCTTGCATTTTTAAGATGGTTAAGAAAATATTCTTGAGTAGTATTAAAATATGCTGACAATTCTTTAGATAAGTCTGAAATATTATCAGAATAAATACTAGATGAAGGTGTTTTTGAATCCCATCTTAATTCATATTTAACAACAGTTGACACTATTAAGTCACCATTATCTGAATAAATATTCCCCCTTGGTGATTCAACTTCAATATTCTTTACAGCTTCGATTGTAGATTTAGTAATTGTTTCAACTTCAATGTTTTGTAGATAAAATATCTTACCAATTAAAAAAAATGAAAATAATAGAGACAAAAAGAATATTATATTCATTCTATTAGCTATTCTATTATTTGATTTACTCATTTTAATCTTTAATTATTAGTTTAATAGGTTGATATTTTGATATTGACAGACCGATATCTTTTAATCTAGATGTAACTTTAGATTCCATCTTAACATTCATTAAATCTAATTTTGTAGAAACTGAAACACTATTAAGAGTATTAACTTCTTTGTTAAGTTTTGTTATTAAAAATATTTTTTGATCTGCGCTATGACTACTATATATTGTAAACATGAGTAAAACTGAAACAAACAATAGCATCCTCCAATTCTTCAAAGAATCTTTTCCAGCTAAAAAATCAATATTAACAAATGATAAAAAATTTTTCATATTCTTTCTGCTATTCTAAGTTTTGCACTTCTTGATCTATTGTTAATTAAGATTTCATTTTTTGAAGGTGTTATCATCTTGCCTACTTTAACTAAATTCAATCTTTTATTTCCATACAGATCAGAAGATGCCTCTTTCCTAAATCCTCCATTTTGTATGAATTTTTTTACTAACCTATCCTCAAGAGAGTGATAAGAGATGCACACTAATCTTCCACCTTTTTTTAAATACTGAGATGATTTATCCAATAAGGCCTCTATTACTTCTAGCTCATCATTAACTTCAATTCTAATTGCTTGAAATATTTTAGCAAAAAATTTATTTTCTTCTTTTTTATTTGTGAGAGGTGATAGGATTTTTTTTAGATCATTAGTAGATTTAATCTCTTTAATTAATCTTTGAGAAGTTATAGTATGAGAGATTTTTCTATAATTTTTTAGTTCTCCATAATTTTTAAAAATATACTCTAACTGATCTGTTTTAAAATTATTCACCACTTCTTTAGCATCAGTTTTTTGAGAATTATTCATTCTCATATCAAGATCTGAATCAAATCTTGTTGAAAAACCCCTACTTGCATTATCAATTTGATGTGATGATATTCCAAAATCCGCAAGCAATCCATCAATTTTATTAATTTGAAAATAGTTTAGGTAGTTGTTTAAATATTTAAAATTTGATTTAACAAGATTTAATCTCTTGTCTAATAGTCTGTTTTCTATTGCATCTTGATCTTGATCAAATGCAATTAGCCTTCCTTTTGAATTTAGATTATTTAAAATCTCTTTAGAGTGACCACCTCCCCCAAAAGTTGCATCTACATATATTCCATTTGGGTTGATTTTTAAACCAATGATTGACTCTTCAAGAAGAACTGGTTTATGATACATTTTCATCTTTTTTATCACCCATTACTTCCTCTGCTAGATTTCCAAAATCTATTTTTGCATCATCTATTGCATTTTCATAAGAATCTTTATCCCATATTTCAAGAATATTTACAGCAGATGAAACAACTATTTCTTTAGAGATATTAGCGTGAGATATTAAATCTTTTGGAATTAAAATTCTTCCTGACATGTCAATTTCAATCTTTCTGACACCAGCTGTAAATCTTCTTATAAAGTCTATATTTTTTTTATTAAATCTATTTAGCTTATTAATCCTTAGCATTAAATCATCCCACTCCTTTGAAGGATACAACTCTAAGCAAGAATTGAATACTGCTCTTTTAATAACAAAACCACTTTTTAATTTATCGGACAATTGTTTCTTTAATGAAATTGGAAGCATGATTCTTCCTTTTTCATCAGCCTTACATTCGTATGTCCCTATGAAGTGTTGCATTAATTGGTTGCTTTACTCAAATATAAAATTTATTTACCACTTTTTACCACTTTTTACCACTTTGTTGATAAGTTATTTAAATACAATCTATAATATTGATTATCAACAAAATAGATTGTAAAAAAAAAAGGTTATTCTTTATGCATATATTTGCAAATAAGTCAATAACTATGGAAAAAGAGTTGATCAAAGAAGAAGGGTTTAGTTACATCGAAAAAGGAGAAGGAAGACCAATAATTATTTTACATGGATTGATGGGAGGATTAAGCAATTTTCAAGGAGTTTTTGAACACTTTCCATTAAAAAATTACAAGGTAATTATCCCTGAACTTCCAGTAGATAGCACACCTATTTTAAAAACAAATGTTGCTACTTTTTCAAAATTTGTAAAAGAATTTATTGATTTTAAAAACCTAAAAGATGTTATTTTATTAGGGAATTCATTAGGTGGTCATGTAGGACTTCTTTTTACAAGAGATTATCCTGAATTAGTAAGTGGCTTAATAATAACAGGTAGCTCGGGTCTTTATGAGAAGTCATTGATTGGAGATGGATATCCTAAAAGAGGTAATTATGAATATATCCAGATGAAAGCTGAAGAAGTATTCTATGACCCTAAAGTAGCTACTAAAGAAATAGTTGATGAAGTTTTTGCAAGTGTTAATGATCGTGAAAAACTAATCAGAACATTATCTTTAGCAAAAAGTGCAATCAGACACAATATGGCTGATGACCTTCCTAAAATGGAAACAAAAACTTTAATTATATGGGGAAGACAAGATGTTGTTACTCCGCCAAATGTTGGAGAAGATTTTAATTCTTTGCTTCCAAATTCAGATTTAATATGGATTGATAAATGTGGACATGCTCCTATGATGGAACATCCAAATGATTTTAACGAAATAATGGAAAATTGGCTTTTAAAGAATAAATTATAATCAATTCGATTATGAAAATCATTAATTCAGTTTTTGAAAAAAGTAGTAAAACCATTGATCAATGTCCAAACAAAAACCTACCTGAATTTGCTTTTGTAGGCAGATCAAATGTAGGCAAATCATCACTCATAAATTCTTTATTAAACAATAAATCAATTGCTAAAATTTCCTCTAAACCAGGAAAAACATTACTAATAAATCATTTTAGAATAAATGATAAACTGTTTATTGTTGACCTTCCAGGATATGGGTATGCAACTGTTTCAAAAAAAATAAAAGAAGACATTAAAAATATACATGAAAATTATTTCAAGTTAAGAAAAGAACTATTATACACCTTACTTCTTATTGACATAAGACATGATATTCAAAAAAAAGATGTTGAATTTATGGAGTTCTTGATCAACAACTATTGTCCTTTTGTAATAATTTTTACAAAATCTGATAAATTAAAAAACAATGAGTTAGACAAACAGGTTGAAAATTTAAAAAAACAACTTTCTGTGTATTGGGAAGATTTACCTAAAATGTTTGTTACTTCTTCTAAAACCAAAACAGGAATTAGTGAAATTCATAGCTTTATTGAATCTTCCTTAAAAGAATATGCTATTTAGATTGATCTGAAATTCTCTTTTCAAATTCAATACAAAAATCTTCAATTAAGTTTACTAAGTTTTCTTCACCTGTAGCTTTAGATATAGATTGTTTCATTGATAAAAAAGTTTGAAGAGTAAAAGTTTTCATTTCATCAACAGGCATTTCTTTTGTCCAAAGATCCATTTTTAAAGTCTCTTTTTTTTTACTATCCCAAAAAGAGAGAAGCATAGCTTTTGAAGACTCGTCTATCATGCCGCCATCAGGAGCTGACCATGAAATTTGTTCAGGTATATTATTATCATCCAACTTCACCTTAATTGTTATTTCTGTTTCTTTCATTTAACTTTTTTAAACACTAAATTTGCACAAATATATAATTTAATATTAGTTGATGAAATATCCTGAAAAAGTTTCAAAACATATAGTTAGTTGGATAGACAATTATCTTAATAAAAGTAAAATGAAAGGCTTTGTAGTTGGTGTTTCTGGAGGAATAGACTCAGCATTGACATCAACTTTATGCGCTGAAACTGGGAGGAATGTTCTTTGTATTGAAATGCCTATCAGTCAAGGAAAAGATCAAGTTTCAAGATCTAAAAAACATATTGAATGGCTTAAGAAAAAATATCCCAATGTAAGCTCTATTACGATTAGTTTAGATAAAACTTTTGATTCATTTGTAGATTCTGTTCCTAAGGTTAAATCTCCAGAAAATGAACTAAGTTTAGCTAATACGAGATCTAGATTACGAATGGTTACATTATATTATTTCTCAGCATTAAAAAAGTACATAGTTGTAGGGACAGGAAATAAGGTTGAAGATTTTGGTATTGGATTCTACACTAAGTATGGAGACGGAGGTGTAGACATAAGCCCAATTGCAGATTTGTTAAAATCCGATGTTTATTCTTTGGCTAAATTTTATAATGTAAATGATGATATTATAGAAGCAATCCCAACTGACGGACTTTGGAATGATAATAGAAATGATGAAGATCAAATTGGAGCTTCATATGAAGAGCTTGAAAAAGCAATGCAAATAGCTAACAAATTAGATTATGAACTATCAGAGAGAGAAAAGGAAGTTTCAAAAATATATAAGACATTAAACTCTTTAAACAGACATAAAATGCTGCCAATACCCGTTTGTAAAATTCCAAAAGATTATCTTAGATAAATTGAAAAAATTAAAAATCTTAATTATTGACTCAAATCCAATTATTAATATTGGGTTTAAATCTATATTTAAAAACTCAGTAATATTTGAGGTAGCTGCATTTTCCAATAACAAAAATGAAATTAATGAGATAATGAATCAACAAGAAATTGATCTAGTTATATCCGAAATTAATTTTAAAGATGGAAATGTAAAAGATATTTTAAAATTATTCAAGAAAAAAGATATTGACGTCCCTTTAGTAATATTTACTTCTGAATCAAATGAAAATAAATCTGTTAACCTATTAAAATATGGAGCTTCAGGATTCATAACAAAAAATTTAAGAAAAAAAACAATAAAACGTATTATTCAAGATGTGGCTTTCACAAAATACGGATCAAAAGAATTGAATAAATTCACGAGACTTAAGAACAGATTTAGCTTTGATTATAATACAGAAAAATTAAATAGTCTTTCAAAACGTGAACTTGAAGTTTTAAAGTTATTCTTTAGAGGGAAAAGAAATATTGAAATTTCTGAAAAATTAAATATTAATCAAAAAACAGTAAATACTTATATAACAAGAATTATGAAAAAGCTTGAGGTTAATTCGAAAACTGATTTGTACTTATTAGCAAGAAAACACATTAAACAACCCTATTAAGCTTAGCTGAAAGTATTTTTTTAAGCTTATAATAGCTCATAACTTGTTCTAAAATATCATTTTTATTGTCTTCTTTTTGAAACTCCTGCAGCTCTATAATTTTTTTATCGATTAGAAATCTTCTCATATTTAGTATTGTTTCGTTTACAAGCTGACTTAACTCACTACCGATTTTTTTAACATAAATATTTTTTCTTTCCCAATCGTGTAATTGATACTTCTCATCATTGATTAAAATATCAGATACAATTTTACTAGAACTTGAGTCTAAATCATTTATAAAATTCTCAATTGACAGAGTTGTTCCATTATGAAATCCATTTATTAGTTTATTGTAAATATCCTTAAACGGAGAGTGTGTAAATTCTATTTCATCTTGCTGAAGATCCAAATATATTTTTTCAAATACTTTAGATCTAATTTCTTTTTTAGTCTCAAGCACCTTTCCATTTTCATCCTTACTAAGTCGAGTGTCTTCAAATAAAATTTCTTCAGCACCATATTTTAGTAGGATACTAATAATCTGTCTTTCAAGCTGATAAATGTAACTTGATGTATTTTCATTTTTGGAACTTTGAACTTTAACAATTTTTTTTCCGTAGAATTTTCTAGATGATTTTTTTAATGATTTACTATTCTCAATATTAGCAAAAGACCTAAAAAGTGAAGCTTCATCAATTTCTAAAATAGATGATAATTTTTTTATATAAATTTCCTGCTTTAATGAGTCTGGAATCAGTGAAATTGATTTAAGGATATTTTTTATTAAAGCTACTTTTTTATCTTCATCATTATGAAAGTCAGAGTTTATGTCAAGTTTAAAATCAATAAAATCTTTTGATTCTTTTTCAACGTAATCTAGCATAAAATCCTTTTTATTTTTTTTCACAAAACTATCAGGATCTTCTCCATCTGGGAAAGAACAAATTTTGACATTTAAACCTTCTTCTAAGATCATATCAATACTCCTTAATGAGGCTGAAAGACCAGCCTGATCTCCATCAAATAATATTATGATGTTTGAAGTAAGTCTTTTAATTAAAATAATTTGATCTTTAGTGAGAGATGTTCCAGATGATGCTAATACATTTTTAATTCCATGTTCATGAAGTTGAATTACATCCATATATCCTTCAACTAATAAACAGACATCATCTCTTACTATAAATTGTTTTGATTCATATATCCCATATAATGTCTTACTCTTATTATAAATTTTACTTTCAGGGGAATTAATATACTTAGCTATCTTTTTAGTTGAATCAACTATTCTTCCACCAAAACCTACAATTCTTCCTGCTATACTTTTAATTGGGAAAATTATCCTTCCTCTAAACCTGTCAATCTTTTTATCAGCGGTAGATAACACCAGCCCAGTTTCTTCAAGAAAATTATCAGAATATCCCTTATTTGAAGCACTCTTATAAAATTCATTCTGGGAATCATTACTATAACCTAAACTAAAATTTTGAATAGTGGACTCCGATAAACCTCTATCAATTAGATATTTTTTTATTCTATCATTTTTCGAATATATTTCCTCAAAATAGGACAATGCATAGGAGTTTATAATAAATAAAGATTCTCTTTCATTTCTTTCTTCTACATTTTCAGCACTTTCTGCTGTTTCTATGATTTCAATATTATATTTATTAGCAAGATATCTTATAGACTCAGGATAATTAAACTGTTCGTGTTCCATTAAAAAAGCAATTACATTTCCACCTTTACCTGAACTAAAATCTTTCCATATTTGCTTTGAAGGAGAAACAATGAAACTTGGGGTCTTTTCATTTGTAAAGGGACTCAGACCTTTAAAATTAGCACCAGTTTTTTTTAGAGCTATAAAGTCAGAAATCACCTCTTCAACTCTAGAAAACTCAAAAACCTTATCTATTGTATCCTTACTTATCAATTTAATGTATTTAATGTCAATATAATAAATTAATACTTTCGATCAATTATATAATCTAACAGAATTTTAATTGATTCTTTTGACTCGTTATCTGGAAATTTTTTGAGTATTTTGATAGCACCATTCTTATACTCAAGCATTTTATTACGGGAATATTCAAAGCCTTTGTATTTAATTATAAACTCATTAACCAATTTTTTATCAGCCATAGTATACTTTTTCTTTTTAAGAATAGCTTTTATTGCTTTTTTATCTTGATAAGTTGACTGTTTTATTGAAAAAATTAAAGGCAAAGTGATTTTTTGAGATTTTAAATCTGACTTTGTAGGTTTACCAATTCTCTTAGTTGTAAAATCAAAAAGGTCGTCTTTAATTTGGAATATTATTCCTAAATAATTACCAAAAGCTTCAATTTCATTTAAATCTTTATTTCCTGAAGAAATTGAACCTAATTTACAACAACAGGAAAAAAGTGATGCAGTTTTTTTAGATATCAAAAGAATGTAATCTTCTTCAGATAAATTAAAATTTTTAGATTTCTGAATCTGAAATAACTCACCTTCAGAAATTTCTTTAACTGCTGTTGAAACTTCATTTAATAAGTCATAATCTTTATTTTCAGTTGATAGAAGTAGGGCTTTTGATAAAAAAAAATCTCCAACAAGGACTGAAATTTTATTCTTCCATAGAGCATTAATTGTTAAAAAATTACGCCTTATGTTACTGTCATCTACTATATCATCATGAATCAATGAAGCAGTATGAATTAGCTCTACAAGATTAGCAGCTCTGTAGGATTTCTCATTTAAAGCTCCCTTTGAAAACATTTTAGCAAAAAGCAAAACAAGAATAGGTCTAATTTGCTTGCCTTTTCTATTAAGTATATAAATTAGGATAAGATCTAAAAGTTTAACTTTTGAAGAAACTGAACTATAGAATTGTTTTTCAAAGATCTTTAATTCTTTAGTAATTGGTTTTTTTATTTTCTCCGTAATCTTCAAAACCTTATTTAGATAATCATCATTGCATCACCATAGGAAGAAAATTTATATTTCTTTTTCATAGCCTCCTTGTAAGCTTTCAAGATAAAATCCTTATCACCAAAAGCTGAAACCATCATTAGTAGTGTAGATTTTGGTGTATGAAAATTAGAAATCATTGAATTAGCAATCGAGAAATCAAATGGTGGATATATAAATTTATGAGTCCAACCATTATAAGGGTTTAAAGTACCAAATGAAGAAACAGAACTTTCCAGCCCTCTCATTACAGTAGTACCTACTGCACATATTTTTTTATTATTCTTTAATGCATTATTAATTATGTCAGCTGATTCTTGTTTAATGATTAGTTCTTCTGAGTCCATTTTGTGCTTAGAAAGATCTTCAACATCAACAGGACTAAATGTTCCAAGACCAATATGTAATGTGATTTCTGGAAGAAGCACTCCTTTTATCTCTAATTTTTTTAGTAAATGTTTTGAAAAATGAAGACCAGCAGTTGGAGCTGCAACAGCTCCTTCATTTTTTGCATAAATTGTTTGAAACCTTTCTTTATCTTGTGGCTCAACAGGTCGATCTATATACTTTGGCAATGGAGTTTCACCAAGTTCCTGAAGTTTATTCCTAAATTCATCATAAGGACCATCAAAAAGAAACCTTAATGTTCTTCCTCTTGAAGTAGTATTGTCAATAACTTCGGCAACTAAACTTTCATCTTCTCCAAAATACAATTTATTACCAATTCTAATCTTTCTTGCAGGGTCAACTAGAACGTCCCAAAGTCTTTGATCTTGATTAAGTTCTCTTAAAAGAAAAACTTCAATTCTTGCACCGGTTTTTTCTTTATTACCAAATAATCTTGCAGGAAAAACTTTGGTATTATTAAGAACAATAACATCTCCATCATCATAAAAATCAATAATATCCTTAAAAACTAAATGCTCTATTGTTTGATCTTTTCTATTCAAGAGCATTAGCTTACATTCGTCCCTTTCTTCAGAAGGATGTTGAGCAATATATTTATCGGGTAATTTGTATTCAAAGCTTGATAATTTCATTATAAAATATTAGGTGAGCAAATATAACCTTCTGAAACACCGAAAGTCAAGTAATTAGGTAATTATTTTTTAGAAATATTAAAGCCTACTGATTTAAGGTCTTTCCAAAAATTTGAATAAGACTTAGAAACAACCTCTGGGTTTCTGATAATAATTGGATTAATTAAAGATAATGGAGCAAAAGACATAGCCATTCTATGATCATTATATGTATCTACAGTAACGTTTGATTTTAACTTAGAATTATTTTTTAAAATAATTGATTGATCTGTGACTTCAACTCTATCTACGTCAAATTTTTCTATCTCTTTTTTAAGAGCAATTAATCTATCTGTTTCCTTAATTTTCAAGGTATGCAAACCCTGTAAATCACAATCTACACCAAGACCAAGACAAGTTATTATAATAGTCTGAGCCAAGTCTGGGTTATCTTGAAGGTTAATCGAAATGATTTCAGGAAGTTCCACATTAACCTTTTTTAAGTGAATTTTGTTATCTCTAAAACTTGTTTCAACACCAAATTTTCTATAAATATTTTCAATTCTAGAGTCACCCTGAATACTTTTTTTAAAAAATGTTGAAATAGTTATTTCTGAATAATCAGACAAAGCGACTAAACTATAAAAATAAGACGCTGAACTCCAATCAGATTCTACAGTTTGATCTGAAATATTATGAGCTATAAAAGGTTTTATTATTATTTTATCTGACTTAATAATAACCTCTCCACCTATTCTTTCAATCAATATTTTTGTCATTTTAATGTAAGGAAGAGAAGTAATTTTAGTAGATAAATTAATTTTTAACCCATCCTCAAGAGAAACACCTAACATCATTAAAGAGGATATATATTGAGAGCTAACGTTTGCAGGTAAAATGACTACATTATTGGTTATTAATTTACCTTTAAGTTTAATTGGAGGATACCCTTCACTTTCTAGATATTCAATCTCAGCACCTATATGATTTAAAGCATCCACTAGAATTGAAATTGGTCTTTGTTTCATTCTTTCAGAACCAGTTAAAATTTTTGAAGAATTAATAATAGATGAATAATACGAAGTTAAAAACCTCATGGCAGTTCCTGCGTGACCAATATCAATTTTCTCATCTTCAGATTTTAAAGCAGAAATCATTGTATTAGTGTCATCTGAATCTGAGAGGTTAAAAATTTTAAAAAAAGAAGTATAAGCTCTTAAAATAAGTAACCTATTAGATTCACTTTTAGATCCACTAATTTTTATTTCACCTCTTAGGCTTCTTTCTTCTTTTGATATTAAATACACTATTGAAGTTTAATATTTGACTTGTGCCTATTCTTATCTCGCTTTGTTTTTTTATCTAGATTTAGTTTAAATGATTTCTCAAGATCTATTCCAGTTTGATTAGCAAGACAGATTAAAACAAAAAGAACATCAGATAATTCATCAGCTAAATTTTCAGTATTATCATCTTTTTTTGAACTTTGCTCACCATATTTTCTTGCTATAATTTTAGCTACTTCACCTACTTCTTCTGATAAAATCGCCATATTAGTTAGCTCATTAAAATATCTAACTCCATGAAGATTTATCCAATCATCAACCTTTTTTTGAGCTTTTTTTAAATCCATAATTAATTATTTTTATTTAGCATTTTCCACAATCCTTCTTTTAGCTCAGAAACTCCATATGTATTAACTGAAGAAATTATAAAAAAAGGAATCGATTTAAATTCTTTTTTTAAAATTACCTCAAATTCTTTAATCAATTCATCATCCATTAAATCACACTTACTAAAAGCAATCATAAAATCCTTATCAGCAAGTTCCGGATTATATTTAATAAGTTCGCTTCTTAAAACATTAAAATCCTTTTTAACATCTTTAGTATCAACAGGAATCATAAAAAGTAGAATGGAATTTCTTTCAATATGTCTTAAAAAATAATGACCAAGACCTCGACCCTCACTAGCTCCCTCAATTATTCCAGGAATATCTGCCATTACAAATGATCTGTAGTCTGACATAGCTACTATCCCTAAATTTGGTTTAAGAGTTGTAAACTCATAATCTGCAATTTTTGGTTTTGCATCTGAAAGAACAGAGAGTAAAGTTGACTTTCCAGCATTTGGGTATCCAACAAGACCAACATCTGCAAGAACTTTTAACTCTAATGTTATTTGAAGTTCTTCTCCCGGAAGACCTGCTTGTGAATATCTTGGTGTTTGATTTGTTGGAGATTTAAAATGGAAATTACCACGCCCCCCTTTTCCTCCTTTTAAAAGGATTGTTTCAGTATTCTCATCATTTATTTCAAAAAATACAGTATCAGTGTTTGTATCTTTTATAATGGTTCCCAAAGGAACATCAACAATAACGTCTTCACCACTAATTCCTGATTTTCTTGAGCCACCTCCATCTCCACCATTACCAGCTTTAAAATGTTTTTTAAATCTAAAACTTTGAAGTGTCCAAAGATTAGCATTTCCCCTTACAATTATATTTCCTCCATGACCACCGTCACCACCATCAGGGCCACCTTTAGGGACATATTTTTCTCTTCTCAAGTGAGTAGAGCCTCTGCCACCTTTTCCTGAGCGTATAGTGAGTTTTACGTAATCTACAAAGTTGTCAACAATCATATAATCTTAGATTAAACTATCAATAAGATTAAACAATCTTGAAGTAATATCATCAACAGAGCCCTTACCGTCAACTGAATAAAATTTATCTTGATTTTTATAAAAATTAATAAGTATTGAAGTCTTATTATTATACTCATTAAATCTGTTCTTAATTTTATCTACATCTTGATCGTCTGATCTATTTGTAATTTTACCTCTTTCAAGTAGTCTTGATATTAACTCATCTTCACTAACATCAAGGGCAATTGTAGCACTGATATTAAGATTTATTGATTCTAAAAAAAAATCAAGAGACTCAGCTTGATTTAAAGTTCTGGGAAAGCCATCAAAAATATATCCTTTAACATCTTTATTAGACAAAACCTCATTTTCAAGCATTTTAATAGTGATAGTATCAGGAACTAAATCTCCATTGTCTAAATAGGATTTAGCTTCTAAACCTAGCTTAGTTTCAGTTGTAATATTTTTTCTAAATAAATCTCCTGTTGAAATATGATATAAATCATATTTATTCTTTAAAAAATCTGCTTGAGTTCCTTTACCTGAACCTGGTTTTCCAAAAATGATAATGTTAAACATAGGCACAAATATATTTAAAATGTTTCTTATTTTTTACTGTCTTTAAAGTAATGCTTATTTTTGATCAATGTTTAGAGAAAATAGAACAATTGGAATATTAGGAGGGGGACAACTTGGTAAAATGATTCTGGATGTTTCTAACAGATGGGATCTTAAAGTATTTGTGCTTGACCCAGACATCAACTGCGCATCTAGTAAATTATGTTCTAAGTTTTTTAAGGGCAACTTAATGGATTTTGATACTGTAGTTGAATTTGGTAAAAATGTTGATTTAATTACTATCGAAATTGAGAATGTTAATGTTGAGGCATTAAAATTTCTTCAAACACAAGGAAAAAAAGTATATCCTCAACCGAGTGTAATTGAAATAATTCAAGATAAATCAAAACAAAAAGAGTTTTATGCAAATAATAAGATACCTACTTCATCTTATCTAAGCTGTAATGGAATTAATGAGATAAAAACTTTAATATCTAAAGGAGATATATCTTTTCCGTTTATATGGAAAGCATCAAAAATGGGTTATGATGGTTATGGAGTTAATAAAATATCTAATACTGAAGATTTAGAGAAATTAAATGATTGCCATTGTATTATTGAAGACGTAATCTCAATACAAAAAGAACTCTCCGTTATGGTTGGTTCAAGAAAGTCAGGAGAGATGATTAGCTATCCTTCAGTTGAAATGGAGTTTAATAAAATATCTAATCAAGTAGAATATATTTTATCTCCTGCTCAAATTTCAAATGAATTAAAGATAAAAGCTGAAAAACTTGCATTAATTGTTGCAGAAAAATTTAAAATTTCTGGAATAATTGCTGTTGAAATGTTTTTAACAACTAATAATGAACTTCTAGTAAATGAAGTTGCTCCAAGACCACATAATAGCTATCATTTTTCAATTGAAGGTTCTTATACAAGTCAGTTTGAACAATTTTTAAGAGCAATTTTAGATTTACCGTTGGGTAATACTGATATTTTAATAAATTCCGTAATGGTTAATTTAGTTGGCGAAAAAGATTCTAAGGGTATAGCAGCTTACAAAAATTTTGATCAAATTATTGGTATAGAAGGAGTTAATCCTCATATTTACGGTAAACTTGAAACTAAGCCTAATAGAAAAATGGGGCATGTTACTATAATTAACCAAGATATTAATGCGGCTAAAGCGTTAGCTAAAAAAATTAAAGAAACTATAATAATAACAACCAAATGAATAAAGTAGCAATTATAATGGGCAGCAAATCCGACTTTGATATAATGAGTGAGGCAATTGAAATTTTAAAATCTTTTGGCATTAAAACAGAACATGATATTGTTTCAGCTCATAGAACTCCTAATAAAATGATTGAATATGCTGAAAATGCTGAACTAAATGGAATAAAAGTTATTATTGCAGGTGCTGGAGGTGCAGCTCATCTGCCAGGAATGGTAGCTTCAATCACAAGCCTTCCAGTTATTGGTGTTCCTATAAAATCTAGAAATTCAATTGATGGATGGGATTCCATCCTCTCAATTTTACAAATGCCAGGTGGTGTACCAGTTGCAACAGTTGCGTTAAATGGATCTAAAAATGCTGGAATTCTTGCAGCACAAATTATTGGATCTTTTGATTCTAATATTTCTCAAAAGGTAAAAGCTTATAAGAAAGATCTTGAAAATAAAGTTTTAGAGAGCAGTAAAGATTTAAAGGAAAAATCTTAGTCTTTAATCCAGTCTTTATAGCCTTTTTTATAATTATATATAACCTTAAACCCTAAAGACTTCATAATATGACTAGCCTTTCGGCTTTTATTACCAGAAGCACAATAAATCAAATACTCTCTACTTTTATCAAGTTTTTCTAAACTATCAATAAACTCTCTTTTTTGAAAGTCTAAATTAAATGAAGTTTTGATATTCCCTTCCTTAAATTCTTTTTCTGTTCTAACATCAATTACAGTTACTTCATTATTTAATAGATTCTTCACCTGATGTTTGTCTATGTCTTGAATAACATAAGATTGAAAAAAAACTAATAGCGTATAAAAAAAAAGTTTTAACATTTAATGAACATTATTATTATTATTTTCAATATTACATATTTTTGCTAAAACTTTTAAATGTTCAAGGAAAACTTTTCGAATAGACATATAGGACCAAACAGTTCTGAGTTAGAGATTATCCTTAAAACTATTGGTGTAGAATCTGTTGAAGAACTATTAAATCAAACAATTCCTGATAACATTCGTCTTAAGAAAGATCTAGACATTCCAGAGGGAATTAGTGAAATGGAGTTTTTAAATGAAATTAAAAAACTTTCATATTTAAATAAAAATTTCAAAACATATATTGGACTTGGCTACCACGACACCTTTACACCTTCTGTAATTCAAAGAAATATTCTTGAAAACCCAGGATGGTATACCGCATACACCCCTTACCAACCAGAAATTGCCCAGGGAAGACTTGAAGCATTGTTAAACTTTCAAACAATGATCTGCGATTTAACCAAGATGGAAATTGCAAATGCATCATTATTAGATGAAGGGACTGCCGCTGCTGAAGCTATGATTATGATGTTTAACAATAGGTCAAAAAATCAAAAATCAATTGATGAAAGAAAGTTTTTTGTTGATTCTAATATTCTACCTCAAACACTAGCTGTTATTCAAACTAGAGCTAATCCTCTTAACATTGAAATAATTCTTGGAGATATAAATAGTATTTCTGAAAATGAGTTTTTTGGATGTATTATTCAATACCCTGGAAGAGAGGGAAACTTAATTGATATTGATAATCTATTATCTAATATTCAAAATGATGATTTAAAAATTATTCTTGCAGTTGACTTGATGTTAATGGTAACCATAGAACCTCCTTCGCCAGATAAAATTGATGTAGTAGTTGGTACTACTCAAAGATTTGGAATACCATTAGGATATGGTGGTCCTCATGCTGCATTTTTTGCAACTAAAGAAAAATATAAAAGAAACATTCCAGGAAGAATTATTGGTGTTACTAAAGATATTGATGGAGATCATTCATTAAGAATGGCATTACAAACAAGGGAACAACATATCAAAAGAGATAGAGCTACTTCTAATATTTGTACAGCTCAAGTTTTACTTGCAGTTATGGCTGGAATGTATGCTGTATATCATGGTCCTAAGGGATTAAAAGATATCTCAAATTCAATACACTTAAAGGCGGTTTATTTATATAATAGAATTTCTAGTTTAGGAATTCCTATTAAATATTCTAAATTCTTTGATACTATTACACTTGAATGTAATACTCAAGAAATAAGTAAAATTGCATTATCAAAAAACATAAACTTTTGTGAATTGATTGAGAATCAAATCTCAATTTCAGTAAATGAAAAAACAGATCTTGAAGATTTAAATCAAATTATATCAGTCTTTGAAGATTATTTAGGACAAAAATCAAATAAAATTGATTTTCCAAATAACCTGATGATAGATAACATAAGAAAATCAGAAATTTTAATTCACCCTGTTTTTAACTCCTACCATTCAGAAACATCTTTAATGAGATATATCAAATCTCTTGAAAATAAAGATTTATCTCTTACTCAATCAATGATTTCATTGGGATCATGTACAATGAAACTAAATGCTGCATCAGAAATGATTCCATTAAGTTGGTCTGAATGGAATTCAATACACCCATTTGTTCCTAAAGGTCAAGCTGCAGGATATCATAAAGTTATAAGTAAGCTTGAAACATTTTTATCAGAGATAACAGGTTTTTCAGCCACATCATTACAACCCAACTCTGGTGCTCAAGGAGAATATAGTGGCCTGATGGTAATAAAATCATATCTAAATAAAATAGGAGAAAGTCATCGAAATATCTGTTTAATTCCTTCCTCAGCTCATGGAACTAATCCTGCTTCAGCGATTATGGCTGGTTTAAAAGTTGTAGTTATTGGAACAGATGAAAAAGGAAATATTGATATTGAAAATCTTAAGATAAAAGTTGCTGAACATAAAGATAATTTAGCAGCTTTAATGATAACTTATCCTTCAACTCACGGAGTATTTGAATCAGAAATTCAATTTATTAATCAACTTATTCATGAAAATGGAGGACAGGTTTATATGGATGGAGCTAACATGAATGCTCAAGTTGGACTTACTAGTCCAAAAATAATTGGTGCAGATGTTTGCCACTTGAATCTTCATAAAACATTTTCAATACCACATGGTGGTGGCGGACCAGGTGTAGGACCAATCTGTGTTGCTGAGCATCTTAAAGATTTTCTTCCTTCAAATCCAGTAATACCAACAGGTGGAAAGGATCATATAAAAGCAATATCCTCTGCACCATGGGGATCATCATTGGTTTGCTTGATTTCTTACGGATATATTAGAATGCTAGGAAAATCAGGTATTAAACAATCTACTGAGCTTGCCATTGTTAATGCAAATTATATGAAAACTAGACTTGAAAAAAACTTCACAATTTTATATAGTGGAGAAAATGGAAGATCTGCTCATGAATTTATAATTGATTGTAGAGAGTTTAAGAAATATAACATTGAAGTTATTGACATTGCTAAACGATTAATTGATTATGGATTTCATGCACCAACAGTATCATTTCCAGTTCCAGGAACAATGATGATAGAACCAACTGAAAGTGAAAATTTAACTGAACTTGATAGATTTTGTGATGCACTTAACTCTATCTATCTAGAGATTACATCTAATGATGAATCAGATAGGGAAATGTTAAAAAATTCTCCACATACTCTCAAGATGATAACGTCTAGTGATTGGAATTACAATTACACCCGAGAAGATGCATCATTTCCAAAGAGTTATTTAAAAAATAATAAATTTTGGCCCTCTGTTAGAAGAGTGGATGAAGCATTTGGAGATAGAAATTTAATATGTAGCTGTCCACCTATAGACAGTTATGAATAATTTAATTAATTTTACGAAATGAACTTTAAAATTACTGGAACAGGTAGTTGTATTCCAGATATAACAAAAAAAAATACCGAGTTTCTTAATAATAGTTTTTTCGATAATGATGGAAATCAAATTCAAAGTTCAAATCCTGATATTATTGAAAAATTTCAATCAATTACTGGTATTGATGAAAGAAAGTATGTTTCAGGTGAAGTTAAATCTTCTGATCTAGCTGCAATAGCTGCAAAAAAAGCAATTAAAGATTCTAATATCAACCAAGAAACATTAGATTATATAATTGTTGCTCATAATTTTGGTGATATTTCATGCAACAGTAGTCAAATTGATACATTACCCTCCCTTTCATCTAGAGTTAAAACCATTCTGAAAATTAAAAATCCAAAATGTGTAGCCTACGATATTATTTGTGGATGCCCAGGTTGGGTTGAAGGAGTTATTCAAGCAAAATCATTTATTAAGTCTGGAATGGCAAATAAATGTCTAGTTATAGGAAGTGATACTTTATCTAGAGTGACTGACGACAATGATAGAGATTCTATGATTTATGCAGATGGATCTGGAGCAATCATACTTGAATCTAATAACTCTGATGATTCTGGAATATTATCTCATAATTCTGCAACCTATACATTTGAGGGGGAAAATGAATTTATTTACTATGGATCTTCTTACAATCCTAAATTGAGTAAAGATTCAAATCAAAAATATATTAAAATGCAAGGAAGAAAAGTTTATGAATTTGCATTAACTAATGTACCTGCAGCAATGAAAGATTGCTTTGATGAATCAAAATGTAAAATTGAAAATCTCAAAAAAATATTTATTCATCAAGCTAATAAAAAAATGGATGAGGCAATTATTAAAAGATTCTTTAGACTATATAAAATATCTCCACCTGAGGATGTGCTCCCTATGAATATTGAAGAATATGGAAATAGTTCTGTTGCTACTATTCCAACTCTTTTTGACTTAGTTAAAAAGAGTGATTATAAGGGTCATAAACTTGTTAAAGGGGATCTTATCATGTTTGCAAGTGTTGGTGCTGGAATGAACATCAATGCTATAACTTACCAGATCTAATTCTTATGAAATTTTTTTTCCATATTGGAAGATATTTTTTGATGATTAAATATACATTCACAAAGTTTACAAAGTGGAGTGTTCTTAAAAAGTTAATTTTTCAGGAAATTGATGACTTAATAATAGGTTCAATTGGTATAGTAGCTTTTATGTCTTTTCTAATTGGTGGAGTTGTTGCTATTCAAACTGCTCTTGCAATAGAAAACCCTCTTCTTCCAGGTAACCTTATAGGTTTTGCAACAAGACAATCCGTAGTATTAGAGTTTGCACCTACTCTTATATCAATAATAATGGCTGGTAAGGTAGGTTCATTCATCACATCTAGTATTGGAACTATGAGAGTCACAGAACAAATAGATGCGCTTGAAGTTATGGGCATAAACTCTTTTAATTATTTAATATTTCCAAAAATTATATCATTGTTACTTTATCCATTTTTGATAACTCTTGCAATGTTTCTTGGGATTCTTGGAGGGTATATAGCTAGTGTTTATGCAGGGTTTTCAACTAGTTTTGACTTTATTCAAGGAATTCAACTTGACTTTAAAGTATTTCACATAATTTACACCTACATAAAAACAATATTATTTGCATTTGTTTTAGCTACTATTCCATCATATCATGGTTTCTTCATGAAGGGTGGTGCATTAGAGGTTGGTAAGGCAAGTAATGTTTCTTTTGTTTGGACTAGTAGTGTGATTATCATTATTAATTTTATTGTAACACAACTTTTATTAGCTTAATGATTACTGTAAATAAAATATCAAAATCATTTGATGATGTCAAAATAATTAATGATGTATCAGCAGTTTTTGATAAAGGAAAAACCAACTTAATTATAGGTCAGAGTGGATCTGGTAAAACTGTATTAATGAAATGCCTATTAGGTCTTTTGGACATTGATAATGGTGAAATTTTATATGATGGAAAAAAATTTGATAAGGATAATATTTCAACTATCTCAAACCTAAGAAAAAAGATAGGAATGGTTTTCCAAGGAAGTGCTCTTTTTGACTCTATGAATGTTTTGGATAACATCATTTTTCCACTTAGAATGTTTTCAGACAAAACTGACTCAGAGATGATTAGTAGGGCTAAAGAGGTTATTAACCGAGTTGATCTTAAGGATGTAGACAGTAAATTTCCATCTGAAATTTCTGGAGGTATGAAAAAAAGAGTTGCAATTGCTAGGGCTATAGTACTTAATCCCAAATATTTATTTTGTGATGAACCTAATTCAGGTCTAGATCCTAAAACTGCTATTATTATTGATAAACTAATTCAAGAAATTACCGTTGAATATGATATTACAACTGTAATTAATACACATGACATGAATTCAGTAATGGAAATAGGTGATAAAATCATTTTTTTAGTAGAAGGAAAAAAAATATGGGAGGGCACAAATCAAGAAATATTAAACACAGATGATAAAATGATTAATGACTTTGTTTATTCGTCTGAATTATTCAAAAAAGTTAAACTGACACAAAAAAAAATCTAAGGATTTGAGTTAGATACTGAAATAAGTTTTCCATTAAACAGCTTACTTCCATTTAGTGCAAAGTCAATAATATATTTTGCCATTTCTTCAGGCTTAGTATCGGCATTATAACCTGGAAATGCTTCCTTTAACATTTTTGTTTGAACTGCTCCAAGGGCTAACACATTAAATGAAGGGCCATCAGAATATTCTTCAGAAAGAACTTCTGTTAAAGCAATAACAGCAGCTTTACTACTTGAGTAAACCGAAAGACCTGGAAATTTTTTTGAACCATTCACCCCTCCTATACTACTAATATTAATTACATGACCAGTTTTATTAATCAATGGAATAAGTGACCTAGTGATTTCTGCTAATCCAAAAACGTTTACATCGAATGTGTCTTTAAAAGATTTATATGAAGTTTCGCTAAATAATTCATTACTCAAGTGTCCAGCATTGTTTATAAGAATATCAATTTTAATATTTCTTTTACTTAAATCTTCAACAAAATCACTTATACTTTTTTTGTCAGTTATATCAACTGAGTGAGATTCTACCCCATTAACTTTTGACAGAGGTTCAATATTTCTTGAAATGGAGATTACATTATAACTAAGGTTTGCAGCTTGAGTACATATCTCATAGCCTATTCCTGAGCTAGTTCCAGTTACAACTATAGTTTTCATTAAATTAGTATTGAAACTGGGTTTTCGACATATTCTTTAAGAGTCTTTAAAAATAATGATCCTGTTGCACCATCGACTGTTCTGTGGTCACATGCTAGTGTAAGCTTCATAGTATTTCCTACAACAACCTCATTGTTTTTTATTATTGGCTTTTGAACTATTGCTCCTATAGAAAGAATTGCAGAATTTGGTTGATTAATAATAGAAGTGAAACTCTCAATTCCAAACATACCAAGGTTTGAAATTGTAAATGTACTACCTTCAATTTCAGCTGGAGTTAATTTTTTATTTTTTGCACGTTCAGCAAAGTCTTTAATCTCAGAATTAATCTGCGGTAAATCTTTTGAGTTGGCAAACTTAACAATTGGAACAATTAAACCATCATCTACAGCAACTGCAACTCCAAGATGAACATGCTCATTAAAAATAATTTTGTCATCATACCATCTTGAATTAACATTAGGATGTTTGGCTAAAGATAATGATACAGCCTTTGCAATTATATCATTAAAAGAAATTTTAATATTTTGTGTTTGAATAAATTGCTTTCTAAATGAAATCATATTATCCATTTCTAGTTCAATATTTAGGTAATAATGAGGAGCTGAGAATTTAGAATCTGCAAGTCTTTTAGCAATTGCCTTTCTCATCGTTGAGTTTTGAGTCTCATAAGATGATTCTGTTAATTGTGGGCTGGGCTGAGAAAATTGAGAGTAATTTGATGGTTTGAATGAATCAATATCCCTTTTTATTATCCTTCCATTATCACCTGTTCCCTTAACTGAAGATATATCTATTCCCTTTTCTTTAGCTAAACTCTTAGCTAATGGTGATATAAGTATTCTATCGCTTGGTTTATTATTATTTGAAACTGGCTTTGGTTCCTCCTTGACTTCTGGCTTTGGTTCCTCCTTGACTTCTGGCTTTGGTTCCTCCTTGACTTCTGGCTTTGGTTCCTCCTTGACTTCTGGCTTTGGTTCCTCCTTAACTTTTATATCAGCATTTTTAAGAAGTGAGGAAATATCTTCACCTTTTGAACCAATAATAGCAATTATACTATCTACAGGAGCAGTTGACCCTTCATCAATTCCAATATGAAGCAGAATACCATCATGAAATGATTCAAATTCCATAGTAGCTTTATCAGTTTCAATTTCAGCTAAAATTTCTCCTTCTTTAACTGTATCGCCTACTTTCTTAAACCATTTAGCAAGAGTTCCCTCTTCCATAGTATCACTCAATCTTGGCATATTTATTACTTCAGCCATATTAATCTATTTTATGTTTTATAAAAGGGTAGTCCTTTTGTTCATATACTACATCATACATAACAGACTTATCTGGAAAAGGAGAAGATTCAGCAAATTCTTCACATTCTGTTATGGTTGACTTAACCTTTTTTTCGATTTTTTCTAAATCAGATTTTTTTGCATACTTTTTAGAAATAATGATTTTTTCAACTTGAGAAATTGGATCAATTTTTCTGTATTCTTCAACTTCTTCTTTAGTTCTATATTGTTGTGCATCAGACATTGAGTGTCCTCTGTATCTATATGTTTTAATATCTAATAGTGATGGACCTTTTCCAGCTCTTGCATGCTTAACACACTCGTCAATAGCTTCAGCTACTTTTACTGGATCCATACCATCAACTGGCATTGATGGCATTTCGTATGGCTCTCCTAATTTCCAAAGGTCTGCTTGACTAGTTGTTCTTGCTACGGAAGTACCCATTGCATATCCATTATTTTCGACTATATAAATTACTGGAAGTTTCCATAAAGCTGCAAGGTTTATAGATTCATGAAAAGCACCTTGTCTTATTGCTCCATCTCCCAAAAAACATAATGTAACACTATCTCTTTTAAAATACTTATCTCCAAATGCAATTCCCGTACCTAATGGAATTTGTCCTCCAACAATACCATGACCCCCAAAAAAGTTATATTTTTTTGAAAAAATATGCATTGAACCTCCAAGGCCTCCAGATGTTCCAGTTGCTTTTCCAAATAATTCAGCCATTACAAACTTTGGATCTTCTCCAAGGCCTATTGCGTGTACATGACTTCTGTAGGAACTTATCATTCTATCTTTCTTTGGATCTGTTGAATGAAGACATCCCGCTAGGACTGCCTCTTGGCCATTATATAAATGAAGGAAACCTCTAATTTTTTGTTGTATGTATTTTGCCGCAAGCTTATCTTCAAACTTTCTCCACAGTAGCATATTCTCGTACCAATCTAAATAAGTTTTTCCAGTAATTTTTTTCATATAAATGAGTTAAAATCAGTTATTATAACACGAAGCAAAAATACTCTTTTCTTTAGTATATTGCAATAAAATTAGATTGGACACAAAAAAATTACATTCATTATTCGCTTCATCTGCTGGAGTGTCCATAGATACTAGAAGAATTAGTAAAGATGAAATATATTTTTCATTGAAAGGTGATAATTTCGATGGAAATAAATTTGCATTAGAGGCAATAAAAAAAGGAGCTAAATTCTCTGTAGTTGATGATATAAAATTAAAAAATGCAAATGATAAGATTATATATGTTGAAGATACTTTAAAGTCTCTTCAGGAACTAAGTAATTATCATAGATCTCTTTTTGACACGAAAGTAATTGGAATTACAGGAAGTAATGGTAAAACCACAACTAAAAATTTAATTTATTCAATTCTTTCACAAAGCTATGGTGTTATTAAAACAAAAGGTAATTTAAATAACCATATAGGAGTACCTCTTTCACTTTTGGATATTAATGATGATGTTGATATTGCAGTTATAGAAATGGGTGCTAATCATATAGGTGAAATTAAAACTTTGTGTGAAATTGCAATGCCAGACTTTGGATTAATTACTAATTATGGACATGCTCACCTTGAAGGTTTTGGAGGTTTTGAAGGAGTTGTAAAAGGAAAAAGTGAAATGTTTGACTACCTAACTCAAAATTATGGTCATATTATTTTAAATAATGATGATATTATTCAAATTGAAAATTGCAAAGGGGATCTAGCTATAACTTTTGGAGAAAAAGAAGATTCTGAATTTATTTATAAATATAAAAAAGAGGAAAATGTTCTAATAATACAGAATGATGATGACAAATATAAATGTGAAATTTATGGTGACTATAATTTCTCAAATATTGCTGCAAGTATAACTATTGGTAAGTTTCTTGACTTATCAAGTTCCGAAATAAAGAAAGGTTTAATCTCTTTTAAAAATGATTCCAATAGATCTGAAGTAATAAATTATGGAAATAATAAATTGTATTTAGATGCATACAATGCAAATCCAACAAGCATGAAAGCTGCTATATCAAATTTTGAAAACAATATTCTAAATAATAAAATTCTAATACTAGGAGACATGTTTGAACTTGGTGATTATTCAAGTAAAGAACATCAAAAAATTATTGATTTTATTGATAACAAAGATTATTTAAAAGTTTATTTGGTAGGAGAAAATTTCTATGATTGTCAAACTCAAAGTAATTATTTTGAGAGATTTAAATCTACTGAAGAAATGTTGAAGTCAGTTAAACTAATTGATTTTAGTTTGACAAATATTTTGATTAAAGGCTCTAGAGGAATAGGATTAGAAAAACTAATTAAAGACTAGCTCCATTAATAATTTCTTCAACTACATCTGGATTAAGAAGAGTTGATGTATCACCTAGATTTCCAAAATCATTACTTGCCACCTTCCTTAGAATTCTTCTCATAATCTTTCCAGATCTTGTTTTTGGAAGACCACTTACAATTTGAATTTTATCCGGTTTAGCAATAGGGCCAATAACTCTTCTTACTACATTTACAATTTCAGCTTTTATTGTATCATCTGAAGATTTAGAATTTATTATTACATATGCATAAATTCCTTCACCCTTAATATCATGAGGATATCCTACTACAGCTGACTCAATAACCTCTTCATGTTCATTAATAGCATTTTCGACTTCTGCTGTTCCCATTCTATGTCCAGAGACATTAATAACATCGTCAACTCTTCCAAGAATTCTTAAATATCCATCATGATCTCTTTTTACTCCATCTCCAGTAAAATACATTCCTTTATAATTTGAAAAGTACGTGTTTATACACCTTTGGTGATCTCCGTATGTTGTCCTAACAATCGATGGCCATGGAAATTTAATACAAAGATTACCTTGAACATTATTTCCAAGCAACTCATTTCCTTCAGAATCAACTATGACAGGTAGAATTCCAGGTAAAGGAAGTGACGCATGTGCAGGTTTGTTTGGAGTTATTCCTGCTAATGCTGATATCATTATTCCTCCTGTTTCAGTTTGCCACCAGGTATCAACCAATGGACAATTACCTTTACCAATATTATCATGATACCAATGCCACGCTTCTTCATTTATTGGCTCCCCAACAGAACCTATTACTTTTAAAGAATCTAAGGAATTATTTTTTAATGGCTCTAATCCATGAGCCTGTAGAGCTCTTATAGCAGTAGGAGCTGTATAAAATTGATTGATTTTAAATTTATCTACTATATCCCAAAATCTACTCACATTTGGAAATGTTGGAACACCTTCAAACATAACGGTGGTTGCACCACAAAGCAAAGGACCATAAACTATATATGAATGACCTGTAATCCAACCAACATCAGCTGTACACCAATAAATATCATTCTCATCATATTGAAATACATTTTGAAAGGTATAAGCTGAATATATCATGTAACCAGCAGATGAGTGAACTACACCTTTAGGTTTTCCGGTTGAACCAGATGTATAAAGTATAAATAACATATCCTCTGAATCTAATACTTCAGATTCACAGACTTTAGGTTCTTCACTTATGCAATCATGCCACCAATGATCTCTTCCATTTATCATTTCTACATTTTGTTTTGTTCTTTCTAGAACTATAACGCTCTCTATTGTTGAACATTTTTCAAGCGCTTCATCTACAACTGGTTTGACCGGAATTGTTTTACTTCCTCTAAAATTTCCGTCTGAAGTCAAAACCATTTTTGCTTGACAGTCATTAATTCTATCAGCTAATGAAGTTGAAGAGAAGCCTGCAAAAACGACTGAATGAACAGCACCAACTCTAGCACATGCTAGCATTGCAATAGCAGCCTCAGGAACCATAGGCATATATATAATAACCCTATCTCCTTTCTTTATTCCTTTAGCTCTTAATGCATTTGAAAATCTACAAGTCTCTTCATAAAGCTCTTTATATGTAATATGAATTGGAGACTCTGATGGGTCATTAGGTTCCCAAATAATTGCTGTTTTATCTCCCCTTTCTTTTAGATTTCTCTCAAAAATATTTTCTGTGATATTTAGCTTAGCATTTTGAAACCAATTAATATTTACTTTTTCAAAATCCCAGTCAAGTACCTTATCCCATTTTTTTTTCCAAGTAAAAGATTCCGCAATTTCTGACCAGAATGATTCTGGATCTTTCTCACTTAATTCATATTTTTTAAAATAATCTGAGAGGGACTTAATTCTTTGCATATCTATTTTGGATATCTTATACTTTCAACCAAAGCTTTAATTTTTTCTGGTGTTGGTTTTGTTAATCTTGATACAATTAAAGATACAATAAAGTTAATAATCATTCCAATTGTTCCAATACCTTCAGGAGATATTCCAAATAAATAATCCTCAGGGAGACCAATCCCTCCAAGCTGTGGTTTAAAATATAAAATATATAAAGCGGTAAATATAATACCTGTAAGCATTCCAGCAATTGCTCCTTCTTTATTCATTTTTTTATCAAAAATTCCAAGAATAATTGCAGGAAAAAAAGATGAAGCAGCTAAACCAAAAGCTAATGCAACTACTTCTGCAACAAAACCTGGCGGATTCAATCCAGCCAAACCAGCAGCTACTACAGCTACTGCAATTGAAATTCTTGCAGCCCAGAGCTCTCCTTTCTCTGATATATTTGGATTGATATTCTTTTTCAAAAGATCATGAGATATTGAAGTTGATATAACCAATAAAAGTCCTGCTGCAGTTGATAAAGCAGCAGCTAATCCACCCGCTACAATTAATCCAATAACCCATGGAGGTAAATTAGCAATCTCAGGGTTAGCTAATACCATAATATCATTATCAATTGTTAATTCATTAACCTGAGTATCTGCAACATATTGAATCACACCATCTCCATTCTTATCATCAAACTCAAGTAATCCAGTATTCTCCCAATTAGTAAACCAAGATGGCATATCAGCATATTTAGCATTTGAAACAGTATTTATTAAATTAACTTTTGCAAATGCAGCAACAGCAGGAGCAGTTGTATATAAAATGGATATGAATAAAAGAGCCCATCCAGCAGAAATTCTTGCATCACGTACTTTTGGAACTGTAAAGAATCTAACAATAACATGAGGAAGTCCCGCTGTACCAAACATCAGTGCTCCAGTTATAAAAAAAACATTAATTAAGGTGGTTCTATTTATATCAGTATATCTATCAAAACCTAAATCAACCGACAGTAAATTAAGTTTTTCCAAAAGATATACTCCATCCATAGTCTTACTTCCAAATCCTATTTGAGGGATTGGATTTCCAGTTGCTTGTAGTGATAGATAAATAGCAGGAACTGTAAATGCAAAAATTAATACACAATATTGCGCTACCTGTGTATAAGTAATACCTTTCATACCACCAAGAACAGCATAGAAAAAAACTATAGCAATTCCAATAATAACTCCACTATCATAAGGTATTTCAAGAAATCTTGAGAAAGCAACACCAACTCCTTTCATTTGACCAACTACGTATGTAAATGAGACAAAAATTGCACAAATCAAAGCAATTGTTCTTGCGTTTTGTGAATAATATCTTTCACCTATAAAATCAGGAACTGTAAATTTTCCAAATTTTCTAAGATATGGTGCGAGACATAGTGCTAGAAGAACATATCCACCAGTCCACCCCATCAAATATTGAGAACCACCATATCCTAAAAATGATATTATTCCTGCCATAGAAATAAAAGATGCTGCTGACATCCAATCTGCAGCAGTAGCCATTCCATTTAATACAGGATGTATTCCTCCTCCAGCAACATAGAATTCTTTTGTACTCTTGGCTCTTGACCATATTGCAATTCCAATGTATAGCGTAAATGTTATTCCAACTAAAAAATATGTCCAAAATTGTGCATCCATCTTATTCTTCTAAATTATGTTTTTTATCAAGTTTGTTCATTAAATAAACATATATAAAAATCAATATGACGAATATGTAAATTGATCCTTGTTGAGCAAACCAAAAACCTAAAGGAAAGCCTCCTAAATAAAAATTATTTAAACTCTCTGCAAAGAGAATTCCAAAACCAAAAGAAGAAATAAACCATACACTTAGAAGTATTCTTAAATACATAATGTTTTTTTTCCAATATTTTTCTTTCATATTTAATTCTTTATATTAAGTGTAATTTAAACTAAATCTTTTATAATAATACTTCATAAAATTATAAAACCCTTGGTTTTTTTAAAATAAATTCACTGCATTAATACTGCTATATTATAATATTTTCAGGAAACTTACCATGTCGTCTCAAATCTTCTTTTTTTAAAATCTTAAATGATTTTGATTTTGGACCGTTTTTAAGAATCTTAAATGAATCCTCAGGGATTGATGTCAATTTTCTTTTTTTTGTATCCATAACTCCAAATGCAAGATCTAAATGAGCTAGGTGAGTTCCGTCATTATCATAAAAATTTTGAAATAAAGAGAAGAATCTTCCATCTTCACTATAACCATCTATTTCAACATTGATTTTAAATTGAACTCCCATTAAGATTTCCTTGTAGTAATGCATGTGCTCATAAAATAATACAGGACCAATATTTAAATTCTCAAATACATCTTTATCTAGATTGATAGCTGAAAAAAAAGATACTCTTGTATCAGCAGCATATTTTATATATGCATGATTTGCCACATGCCAATTAGGATCAAGATCAGTCCATGATGCAAAAAAAGTTTTCTCAAATTTTTTCAATGTAATCAGTTAATAGGTTTTATCAATTTAGGTAATTAATTTAAAAGAAACTTTCCCGATATCCCCAAAAAATATCAAAATAAAAAAATAAAAAACTAAGACTAATTAAAAATTTAATTACACTACCAGCAATAACTCCAATAAATGAACCAAAGGCAGGTTTTAAAGAATTTTGAAAAGATTTATTAGTTGACATTTCTCCTAGTAGAGCTCCCATAAATGGACCTATTATTATTCCTATTGGACCAAGAATAACTAAGGCAACAATTAGTCCCAAAGTAGTTCCAATTTGACCTGATCTAGAACCGCCAAGTTTCTTAACTCCAAGTATTGGTATTATATAATCTAGTATACCAACAGATACTGCAACTGTGAATGTGATTAAAACAAAATTTAGATTAAACTCAACAGCTGAGGTTAAATTTAAAAGCAAAATACCTAGCCAGGAAGTAACCGGACCAGGTATTATTGGCAAAAAACTTCCTACAATTCCTATTAGGCAAAGTAGAAGTCCTGTAATAAGAAATATTATGTCCAACTACTTAATCTTGTGGTGGAGGTGGTGGTAATTGTCTAGAATAAACAATTATCATGCTAATAACTCCATCTTTTGCTTGAAGATCAAGCATGTGAGAATTATATGAATCTACACCATCTAAAGTAGTTTTTGAATTGTGGGCAGCAATCATCCATGTTTCCCCATTATTAACCCCTACATAAGGCATACCCCAAAAAGGATTAAAAGTCGGATTAGTTTCATCGAACCAAGATTGAAGAGCCTCTAGATGAGCGTCTCTTCCTTCAACTCTACTACCATCTGAATGCCAAATAACAAGGTCTTCAGATAATAGAGATTTTATAGTTTCCATATCCCTATCATTATGGGCATCCATAAATTTGTTGTACAAATCTGTTGTTTCAGATGGACCTGCAACAAAAGTCTCATCTCCATCTTGACCTGCCCAAAAACCTTGGCCTTCAATAACAGGAGCATCACATCCTAAAGCAAGTAATGCTAGCATTAGTATAATTTTTTTCATTTGAATATTTTTTAATTAGTTAATAAATATAAAGAAAGTTAAGCAGAGTTTCTACTAGCGTTAATATTTCCATATAGAGATCTTGTTATCATTTTTTCAAAAACAGATATTTTTTTATCATCTATTTCACCTGATTCAATTTCCTTTACAATTTGAAGAGCATATTGTTGAATAGTAATTAGAGGCATAACTACATTTTCTCGTGTTTGAATTGAAAGCTTATTTGCTGGTTCATTTTCCATCAATTCTTTAAAGTTGGAAATTTTAAGTAACATCTTTTTTGTTAGAATATATTCATCATGAATTATTTTCCAAAATTCTCCAAATTCTTCATCTTTACTCATATATGAGGTTAGCTCAAAAAATGACTTGGTTAAACTCATCATACTATTAGACACAAGAGCTCTAAAAAATGGAACTTCTTCATATAAGAGTTTAACATCTTTTATTTTATTATTCTTATAAAAGTGATTAATAGATGTTCCTAATCCATAAAACCCAGGAACATTTTGCTTTAGCTGATTCCAACTCCCTACAAAGGGAATAGCTCTTAGTTTATCAAAATTGAATGCTTCTCCTTTTACCCCTCTTTTTGAAGGTCTACTTCCAATATTAGTTTTTGAGTAGTATTTTATTGTACTCATTTTTTCTAAGTATGGAATAAAAGATGGGTGACTCTTAAAATCTTTATATGAATTATAACTTATAGAAGATAGCTTCTCAATAGTTTTTCTATTTTTTTTATTAAACACCTCAGAGTTTGATAAAATTCTGTTTTTTATACCAGAGCTAATTAATTGCTCCATATTATATTGAGAAGATTTAATAGTTCCAAAATTTGAACTAATTGTTTGGCCTTGAACAGTTAACTGTATTTCATCTGACTCAATAAAATCTCCTAATGAACTATAAAATTGGTGTGTATTCCCTCCTCCTCTTGCAGGGGGTCCTCCTCTGCCATCAAAGAATAAAACTTTAATACCAAATTTCCTTGAAACTTTAGTTAGAGATTCTTTAGCTTTTAAAATACTCCAATTTGCAGTTAAATAACCGCCATCTTTTGTTCCATCAGAAAAACCAAGCATTATAGTTTGAATATTATCTCTTCTAATTATATGATCTCTATATAGTTGATTACAATAAACATTTTCCATTACAGTACTTGCATTTTCTAAATCTGACACTGACTCAAAAAGAGGTACTACGTCAACAT
>SGZE01000020.1 GCA_004214015.1 Flavobacteriales bacterium
CTGGATCACCATTAGATCTTGTAATCCTTACACCTGAAGCTTTACCACTTAAAGCATTAACAACTGTTGGTTCAGCAGATCTAATAACATCATCTGAGTTAATTACACTAGATGTAGAACCTTGTTGATCCCGAACAGCTGCAAAACCTAAAGCAGTCACAACCACTTCTTCAAGTTCATTATCAAGCTGTAATGATATGTTTAAACTAGATTGTCCTGCAGCAGCTATATACTGGGTTGTATACCCAATGTAACTAAAAGCAAGAATCTGTCCTTGACTAGCAGTAATTTCAAAATTTCCATCAAAATCGGTAGAAACTCCTGTATTTGTATCTTCAATGATAACATTAGCACCTGGAAGAGGTACTCCGTTTTCATCAGTTACAACTCCAGATATAGAGTTTTGACCATATGTTATTAATGCAAATAATAAAAATACTGTGCTTAGTATTTTTTTCATAAAATTTGATTTTGTTTATTATTTAATTGAATTTATAAATTAAATTCTTAAAATCTTTATAAATACTATAAAAATTATAGGAAATAAACCAGTATTAATCTCTTTGATAACTTTTATTTAAATTTACAATATGGAAAATGCAACTTACACGTGTGACAAATGTGGAATGTCTGTTAAAAGCCAATGTGCTAAATGTGATACTCCCCTGGAAAATAAGACAATAACAATTGATAGTGGAGACCAAGTTCAAGTTTCTTACTGCCCAGATTGTGATGGTATGATTAAATCACCTATGTGCTGTGGTATGGACATGTCTTGTGAGCTTTAATTGTCATCTTTAATTACAGGATATTTAATACCTAGCTGATCTAAGTAATTGTCATACTTTGTCTCATCAAAGTAGAATTCTTTTATTTGCCCTTTGTACTGACTCATAATATCTTTATTTAAGTAGATAGCTGGTGGATCATCCTTTGAAATCATAGGCCTGTATGTAGTCTCTTTGTTTTGAATATTTTCAAAATAATCTTTAGCCTCATCAAGTTTATCAGGCTTTAGAAGAAAATCTAATGTTGTCATAGCTACAACTTTAGCACCTGCGTTAGCTCCTTTATGAGCAATTGGTGTCGCCATTGCAATAGAATTTGACCAGTGATGACCTTGAAGTCCAGGAATGTTTGATGGAAATCTTAGTGTTACAGTTGGGACCTTCCAGGATATATCTCCTATATCATCTGAACCCCCACTGATTTTATATGGTAAAGGCGCTCCAATAGGTCTTAATTTATCAGCAAGTCCATTAATATTATTTGAATTAACCTCTTTTTGAACTGCTACAGCTAGTTTTTGGTCATTATCAGACCATGTTGGCAAACCTACATCTTCAATGTTTTCATACATCTGCTCTGCTATTATTTTATTAAAGTGTCTTGGCCAAGCTGTACCAAGTATTCTTGATTTAAAAGATGTATTTGTCATTAATGAGGCTCCTTCAGCCATTTTATTTGCAGTATCATACATATCCATAATACCTTCATAGGTAACATCTCTTAAATAGAACCAAATTGATGCCTTTGAAGGGACTACATTAGGTTGATCACCTGCATCTGTAAATATAGAGTGTGACCTCTTTAGAGGGTGAAGATGTTCTCTTTTGTAATTCCACCCTATATTCATTAATTCTGCTGCATCAAGTGCACTTCTACCTCTCCATGGTGCTCCAGCAGAATGAGCAGTTTCTCCATCAAAAGTATATTCTACAGATAGTAAACCTGTACCAGTAGCAGGTCCCCATGAAACTCCAAGGTTACTACTTACATGTGTAAAAATACACATGTCTATATTGTCAAAATATCCATCTCTTACATACCATGCTTTAGTACCAATTTGTTCTTCTGCAACACCCGGCCAGATAACAAGTTTTCCTTCTATATTATTATCTATCATTATTTTTTTAACAGAAAGAGCTGCAGTTATTACTACTGGCAAACCAGAGTTGTGTCCTTCTCCATGACCAGGAGCTCCTTCTATAATTGGTTTATGATATGCCACACCTGGATACTGAGAAGCTTTAGGGATACCATCAATATCACTACCAAGTGCTATTGTTGGTCCATTAGTTCCGTTTGACCATGTAGCAAACCAAGCTGTTGGTACACCGGAAATTTCATTTTCTATTTCAAAACCGTTCTCAGCAAGAATTGAGGTTAGATAGTTTGATGTTTGAAATTCCTGAAAACCAAGCTCAGAAAAGCTAAAAACTTTATCAACCATAACTTGAGTTAATTTTTTATTTTCTTCAACTAATTGCACAGCTTGATTTTTAAGATTATCTATCTTTCTATTAGAATATTTATTCTGTGATTGAAGATTCATAAAACTTCCTAACAGTATTATGAATGTGATTAGTTTATTAAAGTTTCTCATGATAAAGTGTTTTAGTAATAATGTCTTTTAAATGATTCGATTGCAGCATATTCTGCAAGTCCCATTTTTTTATATTTTTCTGCTGTTTCGTTATTTCTCTCCTCTGCCCTGACCCAGAATTCTCTTAAATCCTGCCCCTGAAACATAACTCCATCCTTTTGAGTTTGATGGAAGAATATGGCTTTTCTTTTTCTTAAAACCTGTGCAGGACTCATAGGTACAGCCATGTCAATTTCATGAATATCCCATTCTAGCCATGCCCCTCTATATAACCATAGCCAACAATCTTTAATAAATTTTTCACCTTTAAGAGATTCTAATGCTTCGAAAACTATATCAAGACAAACTTTATGGGTGCCATGAGGATCTTCAAGATCACCGGCAGCATATATTTGATGTGGTTTAATCTTATTTATTAAAGATGCTGTCATTAATATATCTTTTTTTGAAGGAGGATTTTTTTTAATTCTACCTGTTTCATAAAATGGCAGATTCATGAAATGGGTGTTAGAATCTGGAATTCCAATATACCTAGTCGCTGCAATTGCTTCTCTCTTCCTAATAAAACCCTTAAGTTGTCGAACTTCAGGTGAATCAATTTTATCTGGCTTTTTATTTTTCAGTTCTTTAATCAAAGATTTAATCTTTGAATTTGAATCACCCGCAAACATATCACTTGAAACTTCAATGAATTTTAATGCATCATGATCAGAAACTGCAACATTTCCTGAAGCCTGATATGCGATATGAACCTCATGACCTTGTGAAACCAGTCTATCAAAAGTACCACCCATTGATATAACATCATCATCTGGATGAGGGCTAAATATTATAACTCTTTTTGGATTTGGATTTTTTCTTTCAGGTCTTGTAGAATCATCAGAATTAGGTTTACCTCCAGGCCATCCACTTATAGTATTTTGAAAATGATTGAACATTTTAATATTTAATTCATAAGAAGAACCTTCAAGCGCAAGTAAATCTGATAGTCCATTTTTATTATAATCTTCATCAGTTAGCTTTAAAATAGATTTTTCAGTAATCTCACATAACCAAACGATAGCTTTTCTTTTCATTACATCTGACCAGTCACAAGGGCCTACCAACCATGGTGTTTTAAACCTTGTTAATTCACTTGAACATTCCTTATCTAAAACTAAAGTTGTATTCTTATGATTTTGCAGGTATGTTGTAGGTATAAGTGATGTGATATTATTTTCAACTGATTTTTTTACAATGTGGCTTTTTTGAATTCCCCATGCCATCATTATAATTCTTTTAGAATTGAAAATAGTTCGAATACCCATAGTTAGGGCCTTAGATGGAACATTTTCAATTCCATTAAAGCTTTTACTTGCATCAAATCTTGTAGTATGGTCTAATGTAATTAGCCTAGTGATTGAATTAAAATGTGATCCAGGTTCATTAAAACCAATATGACCTGTTCTTCCAATTCCTAAAAGTTGAATATCTATACCTCCATTTTTATCAATCTTTTTTTCATACGAGGAACAAAATTTTTTAATTTCTTTCTCACTTATCTCTCCAGATGGAATATTTATATTTTCTTTTGGAATATCAATATGATCAAATAAATTCTCATTCATAAAGTGATGATAACTATTATTATCATCTTTTTCAATGGGATAGTATTCATCTAGGTTAAAAGCAATAACATTATAAAAACTCAATGATTCTTCCTTGTGAATTCTTATAATTTCTTGATAAACTTTAGTTGGCGAAGATCCTGTTGCAAAGCCTATTACACAGTTTTTTTTCTTTTCTTGTTTGGATTTTATTAAATCACAAATTTCTCTTGCAATTAATATTGAGGCTTCATTTGAATTTTCAAAAGTTACAGTATGAAGTTTTTCAAATCTAGTTTCTTCATTAATTCCAGGAGATTGATACTTAAGATTATTTTTTGCCATTATCATGTTGATTATGAAATGACAAAGTTACTAATGTTTTAATCAATTTATTCTTATGTTTTTTTAATTTTACAAAATCAAAAATAAAATTTCAAAAATCTTTGTATGAATACAATCATTATAGGAAGTGGGCCAGCTGGATATACTGCTGCGATATATGCTGCTAGAGCAGACCTTAAACCAATTATATATACAGGCTTGGAGCCAGGAGGACAATTAACAACAACTACTGATGTTGATAATTTTCCTGGGTATCCTAAAGGAATTGATGGCCCAACTATGATGAATGAATTAAAGGAACAAGCTGAAAGATTTGGAACGGAAGTTAAAATTGACTTTATATCAAAAGTTGATTTTTCAAAAGAAAAGGGAGGTATACATAAGTTATATACTCAAAATGGAGATGAAATTAAATCCAAAACAGTAATAATTAGCACAGGTGCTTCTGCGAAATATCTTGGTCTAGAAAGTGAGCAAAGGTTAATTGGTGGAGGAGTTTCAGCATGTGCAGTTTGTGATGGTTTTTTCTATAAGAGTCAAGATGTAGCAATAGTTGGTGGAGGAGATACTGCAATTGAAGAAGCGACATATTTAGCAAAAATATGTAGTAATGTTACCATGTTAGTTAGGAAAGACCACTTTAGGGCTTCAAAAGCTATGCAAAACAGATTAGCAAATTTTGATAACATTAATGTTTTATTTAATCATGAGATAGATGAAGTTATTGGTGAAAATGTTGTAGAAGGTATTAAGATTAAAAATAATCTTAATAACGAAGTTTCAGAGATAAAAATTACTGGTTTATTCATTGCTATTGGACATTCTCCAAACACAGATATATTTAAAGGAAGTGTGGAAATGGACGATAGTGGTTATATTTTAACAGATAAAATTTCAACAAAAACAAATATACCTGGAGTCTTTGCAGCTGGTGATGTTCAAGATAAGGATTACCGCCAGGCAATAACTGCTGCAGGTACAGGTTGTATGGCAGCACTTGATGCTGAGAGATATTTACAAGAAGTCTAGACTCGCTTGGTAGCCTTTAACCATCTAATAGGTATGTTGTCATTAAGAGCCTCTAGATAATCACTTTCTAAACACGGTAGGTAAGAAATAGATTTATTCTTTGATGTATCAACTAACATCCACCACTTCTCGGAGATTTTACTTTTATAAAAAATAATGTCTCTTCCTGAAGTTTGGACAATGTATTTATTAAAAGTTTGTGAGTCATTAAAATTAGATTCAATAATTCTCTTATCAACTCCATCTAAAAAATACCATATTATTTCAGAATATAATTTACTTGAAACCTTATTATTACTTAGCTCAAATAAACCTAAAAAATTAGTTTTATTACTTTGACCTGCATATTTAGTTAAAATACATGCTAATCTAGGATCTATACCATTGGGATTACCCTGAGTTTGATCAAAAGATGCAGAAAATGATAAAGATTTCATGTCAAAACCTACAATATTTGAATTTCTCATTATTGGCTCTGCTTTCATATTGTTCTCTGATATTTCTCCTAAAGAGATGTATTCAAAAAATAATTTTTCCATTAACTGAAGCTCATCATGAGAACATAAATGTCTTTGATATCCAATATTAGTGAAGTCATTTAAACTATTTGAATCATCAATAATAATCTTGTTCATATAGGTCCTTCCTGAAACCAATTCAGATTCCTGATAAAGATCAAATTGATTATCGATTGAAACTATATTAACTTTATCAGAATAAGAGTCAAAAGATTTAAAAATTGGATATATCAAGTCATTGCTTCCTCCTATTATTATTAATACTATTTTTTTAGATAATAATTCTTTACATATTTCATAAAGCGCATGATAAGTGTCATCAACAGTATTTCCATTAGGAAGGTTTCCTAGATCTGATATCGATAATTTCCAATTACTAAATTTTAACTTATAAAACTCCCTTCTAATGGAGTCTAAATCCTGAGTAGCAGATTGAAAAAAAGAATTTCTATACTCATCAAGACCAATAATACAAACATTCGTAGACTCTAAGTCAGGAATTCCGAATGATGATGAATGAATAGCTAGTTTTTTATATATGGAGCCTTGCAAATAATTTTCATTTAACTCGTCAATTAAGCTATCTGAAACAGGTTTGAGTAAGTCAAGACTCATTTTTTCTTTTTAGGATTTAGATATTTTTGTGCAATTTCTAATGTAATTGTTTTAGGGTCAATCTCTTTTGGAATTTCCACTTTCTTTTTTCCTTTAGAAATAATAGACCTACCCCATCTTCCCTTTTCAACTTTAATATCTTCATCAGTCCAGTGAGATATTAGTTTTTCTTTTTCCTTTTTAATTTTAAGCTCTATAAGCTCCTCTATTTCATTTATAGATAAATTATCAAAGTCATATGATTTGTTAACATTAATAAACATATCGTTCCACTTAATAAAAGGTCCAAACCTACCTTTACCTTTTGTTACAGGCAGTTCATTATAAATATGGACAGGTTCATCAGCTTTTAATTTTTCATCAATTAACTCAATCGCCTTATTTATTTCAACAGCATGTGGATCAAGACCATTTGGAATTGAAATAGACTTGGTTGAAAACTTAATATATGGACCATATCTTCCATTATTCACTGTTACAATTTCATTTTTATAACTTCCTATTTCCTTAGGAAATTTGAATAATTCCAAAGCTTCTTCTAGAGTTATAGTATCCAGTTGTTGGTCTTTAGTTAAGCTTGCAAAAACAGGTTTTTCTTCTTCATCTATAGTTCCAATTTGAGCAATTGGTCCAAATTTTCCTAACCTAACTTTTACGACTCTTCCTGAAATTGGATCTGATCCTAAAACTTTTTCACCAGATTGTCTCTCTGCATTATCTCTAACTTCATTTACATTTTCATGAAAACCACCATAAAATTGTTTTATAATATCAGTCCAATTTTGATCACCTGTTGCAATCTTATCAAAATTCTTTTCAACCTCAGCTGTAAAGCCATAATCTAAAATATTATTAAAATTGTCGACTAGAAAATCGTTAACTATCATTCCAATATCAGTGGGAACTAATTTTCCTTTATTAGAGCCTGTTTTTTCTATTAGTATACTCTCATTAATACCCTCTTGCTTGAATTCTATGAAATTATATTTCCTTTCCACTCCCTCATTATCTCCTTTTGCTATATATCCCCTGTTTTGAATTGTTGAAATAGTGGTTGCATATGTAGCTGGTCTTCCAATTCCAAGTTCTTCAAGTTTCTTAACTAAGGAGGCCTCAGTAAATCGAGAAGGTGGTCTAGAAAAAGATTCTTTTGAAGAGATATTCAATAAATTTAATTTTTCATCAATACTAAGCATAGGCAGAACACCTTTTTCCTCCTCTACTTCATCATCAGTTCCCTCATTGTATACCCTAAGAAAACCATCAAATTTTATCACCTCACCTCTAGCAATAAAAATTTGATTATATGAATTTGATTTAATATTAACTACTGTTCTTTCAATTTGCGCATCAGACATTTGTGAAGAAATTGTTCTTTTCCAAATTAACTCATACAATCTTTGTTGATCATAATCAGATGTGATTTCCTCAACATTAATATCTGTTGGCCTAACAGCTTCGTGAGCTTCTTGAGCAGATTTATTTTTATTTTTATAATCCCTAAGATTAACATATTTGTTTCCATACTTGGTTTCTATCTTTTCAACAATTGAAGATTTCGCATCATTTGAAAGAGTAACACTATCTGTTCTCATATAGGTTATAAGTCCTGCTTCATAAAGTTTTTGTGCAGTAGACATTGTTCTTGTTACACCAAAACCTAGTTTCCTTGACGCTTCTTGTTGAAGAGTTGAAGTTGTGAAAGGTGGAGTTGGGGATTTTTTTCCAGGTTTTTGATCAGTGCTAGCAACATTAAATAAAGAACCATAGTTTTTTTCAAAGAATTCTTTTACTTCATCTACAGAAGAATATTTTTCATTCAGTTCAGCTTTAAACTTAACACCAGAATCTGTCTCAAAAACTGCAATTGATTTGTAAGAGCTTTTAGTTATAAAAGTTTTGATTTCTCTTTCTTTTTCAACTATTAGCCTGACAGATACTGATTGAACTCTACCAGCTGAAAGACCAGCCTTAACTTTTCTCCATAAAACAGGTGATAATTCATAACCAACAAGTCTGTCTAAAACTCTTCTTGCTTGTTGAGCATTCACCAAATTAAAATTAATTTCCCTAGGACTTTCAAGAGCTTTTAAAATTGCATTCTTTGTAATTTCATGGAATACTATTCTCTCATAATCTTTATTAACTAAATCTAGGTTTTCATAGAGGTGCCAAGCTATAGCTTCACCTTCCCTATCTTCATCACTTGCTAACCAAACCTTATCAGAGTCTTTGACATATTTTTTCAAATCTCTTATTATTGGTTTTTTCTCAGTTGGAACAACATATTTAGGTTTAAAATCATTTTCAACATCAACTCCAAGTTCTTTAACAGGTAGGTCTGAAATATGCCCAACGCATGATACTACCTTGAAGTCTTGTCCTAAAATCTTTTCAATTGTCTTAGCTTTAGTAGCTGATTCAACAATAACTAAATTTTTTGGCATATTATAATTTTGGGCCTAAAGTAAATAGATTTATTGTTATGATTAAAAAAAAAATAAAAATTTTAAAATTTGTTTAACATAATTGTTTGATAATTTTAAAGAAACTAATTTTGTATACACATGAAAGTAGAACAGATTTATACCAAGTGTTTATCACAAGGATCATATTATATTGAAAGTAATAATGAGGCTGCTATTATAGATCCTATACGAGAGATTGATACATATATTGAAAAGGCAAAAAAAAATAAATCAAAAATTAAATACATTTTTGAAACTCATATTCATGCAGATTTTATTAGTGGTCATTTGAACCTAGCTAAAAAAACAAATGCAGAAATTGTTTATGGTCCTAAATCTGAAACTAAATTTGATAAGACTGTTGCAAAAGACTATCAAGAATTTAAGGTTGGTAATGTAACTATTGTTGCTATTCATACACCGGGACATACAATAGAAAGCACTACATATTTGTTAAGAGACACTAATGGTACTGACCATGCTATATTTACGGGTGACACATTATTCCTAGGTGATGTTGGAAGACCAGACTTGTCCCAAAATTCAGATATGGATAATAGAGATTTAGCATCTATGCTATATGATAGCCTTAGAAATAAAATAATGATTTTAAATGATGATGTAGTTGTTTATCCTGGTCATGGTCAAGGAACTTCATGTGGAAAAGATTTAAGTTCAGAAACAATTGGAAGACTTGGTGATCAGAAAAAAACAAATTATGCACTCAGGGAAAGTATGTCCAAGGATCAATTTGTTAATGAAGTTTTAGATGGTCTACTTGATCCTCCAAAGTATTTCCCTTCTAATGTCTCTATTAATAAAGAAGGGTATGTTGAATCAGAAGATGTATTAAACAAAAATTTAAATGCATTTAAACCATCAGAGGTTGAAAAATTAATTAATGAAGATGTTACAATTCTTGATGTAAGGAGTGCTGATGAATTTGCAAAGTCTCATATTCCAGGTTCAATATTTATTGGACTTGATGGGAGGTTTGCTCCATGGGTTGGTGAGATATTAGAAGATGTTTCTAAAAAATTATTGCTTGTTGTTCCTATGGGTAGAGAAAAAGAGGCTATACTTAGATTGTCCAGAGTAGGTTTTGATAATGTTCATGGATACCTTGAAGGTGGTATACAAAATTGGATCGAATCTGGAAAAGAAATTTCTAGTGTAGAAAATGAATCTGCTTTTAACTTTTCTAAACATAATTCAAAACAAACTAAAAATATACTTGATGTTAGATCTAAAAGTGAGCACTCGTCTGAATCTCTTGAAAAATCATTAAACATTCCACTACCTGAATTAAGTTATTCTATAGACGAGGTGAGCTTTACTGATATGTTTTATATTCATTGTAAAGGTGGTTATAGAAGCATGATAGCTGCCTCATTACTTCTTTCTAAAGGGGTTTCAAACATTGTAAATATTACAGGTGGATTTGATGAAATCAAAAGATTTCAATCTTAAATACTGACAAATTGGCATATTATAAATTAATTGGTTAATTTTACTTCTAATTAAATAATATCAAAGAAAAGTCGTTATATATAGAAACTTATGGCTGTCAGATGAATTTTGCTGACAGTGAAGTTGTAGCCTCAATTTTAAAAAAAGATGGCTATAATCTGATTGATGATTCTAAAAAAGCAGATTTAGTTCTTCTAAACACATGTTCAATTAGAGATAAAGCTGAACAAACTGTTCGTAAAAAACTTAAAACATTTAATTCACAAAAAAAAGAAAACAAGAATCTTAAAATTGGGCTTTTGGGCTGTATGGCTGAAAGATTAAAAGACAAACTTCTAGAAGAGGAAAAAATAGTAGACCTTGTTGTTGGTCCAGATTCATATAAAGATTTACCAAATCTTCTTGAAGAAGTTGAACATAATCAGAAAGCAGTTAATGTAATATTATCAAAATCTGAAACATATGGTGATATATCTCCTGTCAGAATTCATAATAATGGGATAAATGCTTTTGTGTCAATTACTAGAGGATGTGATAATATGTGTACATTTTGTGTAGTCCCTTTTACAAGAGGTAGAGAAAGAAGTAGAAATCCTGAAAGTATTCTTAGAGAAATTAATGATCTTAATGAAAAAGGGTATAAAGAGATTACTCTTCTTGGCCAAAATGTAGATAGTTACTTGTGGTATGGTGGTGGGCCAAAAAAAGATTTCAATAAGGCAAGTGAAAACGCAAAGATAAATTCTAAAAGGTTTTCAAACCTGCTTGAAATTGTTGCTTCAAATTTTCCAGATATAAGAATTAGATTCTCTACATCAAATCCTCAGGATATGACTCTAGATGTTATCGAAACAATGGCAAAATATGATAATATCTGTAACTATATTCATTTACCAATTCAATCAGGAAGTGATAGAATTTTAAAGAAAATGAATAGACTTCATTCAAGGCAAGAATATCTTAACCTTATTCGAAACATAAGAAAAATAATTCCAAATTGTGGTATTTCACATGATATGATGACAGGTTTCCCTTCTGAATCTGAAAGGGATCATCAAGACACACTCTCTTTAATGGAGGAAGTAAAATATGACTTTGGATATATGTTTGCATATTCCGAAAGACCTGGAACATATGCTGCAAGACATTTTGAAGATGATATTAGCCCAGAGATAAAACAAAGAAGGCTTGAAGAAATAATTACGCTTCAGCAAAAACATAGTTTGACTAGAAATAAAAGATTTTTAAATCAAGAATGTTCTGTTTTAATTGATAAATCATCAAAAAAATCAAATGAATTTTGGAGTGGTAGAACAAGTGAAAATAATGTAGTTGTATTTCCTAAATATGAATTTTCTCTAGGAGAAATAGTAAATGTTCAAGTTAATGATTGTACAACTGCAACATTAATAGGAGATATTATTAAAGTTAAAGCATAATGGATACAATACTTTCAGTAAAACAGAGATTTGGAATTATTGGAGATAATCCAAAATTAAATAGAGCAATAGAAAAATCTATTAAAGTGGCTAACTCTGACATTTCTGTACTTGTAACAGGAGAAAGTGGAGTTGGTAAAGAAAATATTCCAAAAATAATACATCAATATTCTCACAGAAAACATTCAAAATATATAGCTGTTAACTGTGGGGCAATACCAGATGGAACAATTGATTCTGAATTATTTGGTCATGAGAAAGGTGCCTTTACAGGTGCTACTGCTAACAGAAGTGGATATTTCGAAGTTGCAGACGGTGGTACAATTTTTTTAGATGAAGTTGGGGAGCTTCCTCTTGCAACTCAAGTAAGACTTCTTAGAGTTCTTGAAAGTGGAGAATTTATTAAGGTTGGGTCCTCAAAAGTTGAAAAAACAAATGTCAGAATAGTAGCAGCTACAAATGTTAATATGGAAGAGGCTATAAGAAAAGGTAAATTTAGAGAAGATCTATTTTATAGACTTAGCACTATTATTATAGAAATTCCTCCTTTAAGAAGCAGAAAAGAGGACATTCCTCTTTTATTTAGAAAATTTGCATCTGATTTTGCTCAAAAATATAATATGCCGACTTTAAGGTTAGATGAATCAGCTCAAGCACTATTATGTCAACAAGAATGGAAGGGAAATATTAGGCAATTAAGAAATATTGCTGAACAAATGTCAATACTTGAAAAAGAAAGGAACTTAAAAATTGAAACTTTGAATCTTTACTTACCAAATAAAGTTTCAAAATTACCTGCTACACTAGATGATGTTAAAGAAGACTCCTCTTCTTTTTCTTCTGAAAGAGAGATTCTTTATAAGGTTTTGTTTGACATGAAAAGTGATCTTAACGATTTAAAAAAGCTAACCCTAGAGTTGATGAAAGATGATGGTTCAAATGATATTAAAGAAAAGAATCAAAGTTTGATAGAAAAAATATATGGAGAAAATGATCAAATTGAAGATTCAAATAATTTAGATTTACAATCAGATATAAATATTGGTATTCAAAATAAAAATGAAAATAACTTTGAATATGCAGAAACAATCGAAGAAGAAGAAACACTTTCTCTACATGACAAAGAAGTTGAAATGATTAAACAAGCATTAATCAGAACTGGAGGAAGAAGAAAAAATGCTGCAACAGAGCTTGGAATTTCAGAAAGAACACTTTACAGAAAAATTAAACAACACAACCTTGGGGATATTTCAGATTTATAAAAAATTTATTACAATTCTATTATTAGGATTATTGACAGTGTCTTGTGGAATTTATAGTTTTACCGGATCATCAATTCCTATTGGTGTTGAAACTTTTCAAGTTGATTATTTTGAAAATACTGCTGGAGGTAAACCAGGGTCAACAATAGAGCCAGGTCTTGATAGAGATTTTACTATTGCATTGCAAGATTTGATTGTTAATCAGACAAGTCTTAATCTTGTCAATCAAGGTGGTGATATAATTTATAGTGGTGAAATTACAGAGTTTAG
>SGZE01000021.1 GCA_004214015.1 Flavobacteriales bacterium
ATACGTCAGAGATGAAAAATTAATTTCAATGGAGGAAGCTATTAGAAGACTTTCTGGTTTTCCAGCTGATAATCTTGGGATAAGTAAGAGAGGTTATTTAAGGCCTGGTTACTTTGCAGATATTGTAATTTTTGATCCACAAATAATCAATGATAAAGCAACTTTTGAAGAACCTCTTCAATTTGCAGTTGGAGTTGAGCAAGTTTTTGTAAATGGAGTTCAAGTCATTTCAGATAGTAACCATACTGGAAAATATCCAGGCAGGTTTGTTAAAGGGCCTGGTTTTAATATCACTGATTAATGACAAACAAACTATTAAATTTTAATGAATTGTTTGACTTATTGGAAGATTAAAGAAAAAAGTGCGGGTGAAGGGACTCGAACCCCCAAGCTGTTAGGCACTAGATCCTAAGTCTAGCGTGTCTACCAATTTCACCACACCCGCAAAAGGTGAACAAATATAAATAAGTTTTTAAAAATAAATCAACTATGAGTACATTATCTGAAAAGGAGAAAGAGAAATATTTAAATGAGCTATTTGAGTTCTTAAAACTACCATCTATTAGTGCTGATTCTAGATATAAAGATACAATGATTAAAACTGCTGAATGGCTTTCAAAAGAACTTTTAAAATCAGGATGTGATTCTTCCAACGTATATGAGACTAAAGGGCATCCTATAGTTTATGGAGAAAAATTTGTGGATGAATCATATCCAACAATTTTAGTTTATGGTCATTATGATGTACAACCTCCTGATCCAATTGAACTTTGGACAAACCCACCTTTTGAACCAGTAATTAAAAATACAGAGATTCATCCAGAAGGTGCAATTTTTGCTAGAGGAGCTTGTGATGACAAAGGTCAGGTCTTTATGCATGTTAAGGCTTTCGAACAGCTTATAAAAAAAGATAAATTGAATTGTAATGTAAAATTTATGATTGAAGGAGAAGAAGAGGTTGGAAGTGATAATCTTGAAAAATTCCTTATAGAAAATAAAGCTAAACTTGCTGCTGATGTTATATTAATTTCAGATACTGGATTAAGCAATCTTGATAAACCCACCTTTACAGTTGGACTTAGGGGTTTGTCATATATGGAAATTAAAATAACTGGACCCAATAGAGATCTTCACTCTGGTCTTTATGGAGGAGCATTAGCTAATCCTATAAATATTTTATCAGACATGATAAGTTCACTTATAGATAGTAAAGGGAGAATAACAATACCTGGATTTTACGATGAAGTTTTAGAGATAGATAAATCCAAAAGAGAGTCTATAGAACAGATGTCAAAATTTGATAATGATCATTTTAAAAACTCTATTGGTTTAAAAGAAACAAAAGGAGAGGATGGTTACTCAACATTAGAAAGATTATCGATTCGACCTACCCTTGATGTAAATGGAATTTGGGGTGGATATACAGGAGAAGGATCTAAAACTGTAATACCTAGTGAAGCAAGTGCAAAAATTTCTATGAGATTAGTTCCAAAGCAAAATTGGGAAAAGATAAGTGAATTATTTACAAATCATATTAAGAATATTACTCCCAATTCTGTTTCAATTGATGTAACTACTCATCATGGAGGAAACCCTTATATAACTCCTGAAGATTTTAAAGGCTATGAGTCTGCTATAAATGCCTATAAGGATAGTTTTGGAATAGACCCAATACCACAAAAAGATGGTGGAAGCATTCCTATAGTCCCTATGTTTGAAAGTATTCTCGGAATAAAAACAGTTTTAATGGGATTTGGACTTGATAGTGATGCTATTCATTCACCTAATGAAAACTATGGAGTAAAGAACTTCTTCATTGGTATTGAAACTATTCAAAACTTTTATAAGCATTTTGGTAACTAAGAGAGTTTCTCAGGATTTTTATCAATAAAGCTTGACCAATTAGAATATTTTTTTTTCTGCTTATCACCATTGTCAAAATTAAAAAAATGACAAACTGCTGCTGCTAATCCATCAGTTGAATCTAGGTTTTTAGGAAGCTCTTTAATTTTAAGCATACTCTTCAGCATTTTTGCAACTTGTTCTTTGCTAGAATTTCCATTTCCTGTAATTGCCATTTTTATTTTTTTAGGTGAATATTCTGTAATTGGAATATTAGAATTTAATGCTGCAGCAATTGAAACACCTTGAGCTCTTCCCAACTTCAACATTGATTGAACATTTTTGCCAAAAAAAGGAGCTTCAATTGCAATTAAATCTGGACTGTAAGATTTAATAAGTTCAGATGTTTTTTTAAATATTTTTGACAACTTAACACTATGATCATCTTTAGATGGAAGTTTATATTCAATTAAATCTAGAAGTTCCATGTTTTTCCCAGTAATTTTAATTATTCCAAATCCCATTATATTTGTTCCAGGGTCAATTCCCATTATTATTGAATTATCAGGTATATTCTTACTCATAATTAAGTTTAAATGGTATACTAATTTTCACTTCAACAAATTCACCAATGTTTGTTTTGATAGCAGGTAAAGCATTTGGCAATTGCTCTACTGCCTCTTGAATTATTAAAAATGATTTATTATCTAATTTATTTTGAGGTGAAAGATTATCTAAACTAAAGCTTCCTTTTATATCAATTTTTAATGTAAGCTTATATTCTGTTGAATCAAGTGGAAAAACTTTATTGTCAAGAAAATTGCTCATTTCAGTTTCAATTTTATCTCTAAAACAGATTAATTGATCCTCAATTTTTAAATTTTCACATTCAGGAAATGATGGAGGTTGATCCTTGCTTGACCATTTAGATGCAGCTTGAATTTCAGAATCTGGTACTTTAAGAAAATTAGAGTCACATGAAACTAAAGTAATTACAAAGAGTAACCACTTAGAATAAAACTTAATATTGAAATTCTTAATTAAGTTAAGCACAACTAAAATTACGATTTTTTTATAGCTTTGTCCAATGGAGATATTTCTAATCTCAGTCTTATTGATTGGCGTTGCATTTTCAGGTATTGCAATTAAATTGATTTTTAAAAAAAATGGAGAGTTCTCCGGAACTTGTGCAAGTCAAAGCCCCTTCTTAAATAAGTCTGATGAACCATGTGGTATTTGCGGAAAAATTCCAACCAGTTCAGAGTGTGCTAATGATATAAAATGATCAAAATAATTTCTAAACTTGGACCAGGTTTACTTTTTGCTGCAGCTGCAATTGGAGTTTCTCACCTTGTTCAATCAACTCGTGCAGGGGCTGATTTTGGGTGGGGATTAATTTGGGCTTTAATACTTGTTAATATTTTTAAATATCCTTTTTTTCAATATGGACCTAGATATGCTATGGCAACAGGAGAGAGTCTACTTGATGGATATTATAAGGTTGGCAAAGTTTTTTTGATTACTTATTTCATCTTAAACTTAGCAACAATGTTTACAATTCAAACAGCTGTAACTATAGTCACCGCTGGACTGGCTTCCAGTCTATTTGGATTGACAGATAATATGGTTATTTGGAGTCTTATAATTACCCTTATTTGCTATTTAATATTATTATTGGGTAAATATCAGATTTTAGATAAGATGATAAAAATCATAATATTAATTTTAGCTGTTAGTACATTATTTTCAACTGGAGTTGCATCTATAAATTCTGAAGAAACTTACAGCCTTAAACAAATATTTCCAACAGGTAGCGGTTTAGTGTTTTTAGTTGCGTTTATGGGTTGGATGCCTGCTCCATTAGATATTTCCATTTGGCATTCTATTTGGACTCTTGAAAAAAAGAAAAATCAAAAAATAACTCCAAAAGAAAGTTTATTCGACTTTAATGTAGGGTATTTTGCAACTGTTATTTTAGGCATTTGTTTTGTTAGTTTAGGTGCATTAGTAATGTTCAACTCAGGAATAAGTTTTTCAAATAGTGGAAGTGTTTTTGCGAATCAACTGATTGAATTGTATACATCTAATTTGGGTGATAGTTTTTATTTGATCATTTCAATCTGTGCATTTACTACTATGCTTAGCACAACCATTACATGTCTAGATGCATCTCCAAGAACAATGTCTAGAGCTACACAATTATTAACAAAGAATAATAATACGAGTTATTATTTTCAGTGGATATCTGCTTTAGCAGTTGGTACAATGTTAATATTTTATTTTTTGCTATCGGAAATGGGAGCATTAGTTGAATTAGCAACTATATTATCTTTTATAACAGCACCTTTTTATGCAATTTTAAATTATAAATTGATAATTAGTAAAAATATGCCTGAATCACACAAACCTTCCAAACCACTTAGAATTCTTAGTGTAATTGGTATTTTATTTCTTAGTCTTTTTGCACTTGGGTATATTTTGACCAGGTTTATTTAGTTTGTATCTTTGTCTAATATGGCTGAAATTAAAACAGTTAATCAGGGATGGGTTAAATTAAATCTTCCCAAAAAAGAATCTAATTCTAAAGTTAGAACTAAGAAACCTGATTGGATAAGAGTGAAACTTCCTATTGGAAAAAAATACACTCAACTTAGATCAACTGTAGAGAAAAATAATCTTCACACAATTTGTGTTTCTGGAAATTGTCCTAATATGGGGGAATGCTGGACCGAAGGAACTGCAACGTTTATGATACTTGGAAATATTTGTACTAGATCATGTGGTTTTTGTAATGTTCAAACTGGTAGTCCTTTACCAGCTGATACTTTAGAGCCATTCAAAGTTGCTAGGTCTATAAATATTATGGGAGTTAAACATGCTGTTATAACTTCAGTTGACAGAGATGATCTTAAAGATGGAGGTTCTATTATTTGGGCAGAAACAGTTAATGCTGTTAGAGATTTAAATCCTAAAACTACAATTGAAACTTTAATTCCAGATTTTAAAGGTGAAACAGAAAATATAGATAGGATTATAGAAGTTGCTCCTGAAGTAGTTTCTCATAATCTTGAAACTGTCAGAAGGCTTACAAGAGAAGTTAGAATTCAAGCTAAATATGACAGAAGTTTAGAGGTGTTAAAATATTTGAAGGAAAATGGCATTAATAGAACTAAATCTGGTCTAATGCTTGGTCTTGGTGAAACAAAAGAAGAGATAATAGAAACAATGAGAGATCTGCGTAATGTTGGAGTAGACATCATAACATTAGGTCAATATCTTCAACCAACAAAAAAACATTTAACTGTCAAGGATTTTATAACGCCTGAAGATTTTAAAGAATATGAAGTTATCGGAAAAGAAATGGGCTTTAGACATGTAGAAAGTGGACCTTTAGTAAGATCTTCATACAAAGCTCATAAACATATTCATTAATCTTTATTTATATATTCCTCTATATAAGTATTAAAATCCAAGTCATTTATTTCTTTTGGAAACTTGAGTCCTACCTCAATGTAAAATATATCTCGATTTTTGACTTTTGGACTAAGTCTACCAAAATCCTTTTCAGTAGTTAGAATTTTTTTATTTAATGATAATTCAGATATTTTATCTACAGAAGACTTTTTAAAATTATAGTGATCTGAATATTTAAGATGTTTAAAATCTAACCCTTTAAGTTTTAAAAAATTTACAAGATATGAAGAGTCAGCTATTCCAGTAACCAATATAAAATTGTCATCTTTTAGAACATCTATGTCAATTTCTTCAGATTCAGATTTAATTTTTTGCAAATATGTCAAAGAGCTAAAGAATACTTTTTGCTTTTCTAGAGGATTTAATGATGTTAAAAATAACTGTTTATCCTTTTGAGATAAATTATCAGGACATTTAGTAACAACAATTATATCTGCTCTTTTTGCAGAGCTTTTATCTTCTCTTAAATTTCCAATTGGAAGAATCTCATCTTTATAGAAAGGATATTGAAAAGTTGTGGTTAGAATCATTAAACCAGGTTTTACAAATCTATGTTGAAACACATCATCCCAGATACAAAGATCAGTATTAGGTAAATTTTTTAATATGATATTCATTCCTTTTCTTCGATCTTCACATACAACTACATTAATTTCCGGATGCTTAGAAAAAAATTGAAAAGGTTCATCACCGATATCATAAGCAGATGAATTTTTAGATGCCTGAATAAAACCTTTAGTATTTCGATTATACCCCCTACTTAAGGTGGTAATATTATTTTTAGATTTATGTTTTTCAATAATATAGTCAACTACAATTGACTTTCCCGTTCCACCTGTAGAAAGATTTCCAATCCCTATAGTTGGTATTTTATATACAATCGAGTCAATTACACCAAGATCAAAAAGAAAATTTCGGAAAGAGGTATAAAGCCAATATAAAAGTGATAAAGGGTATAATAAAAAATTCAATTTTTTCACCAGAGGAAAGATAATATTATATTTGCTATGAATCTATACTTATATGAAAGTTAGTGAAATTACAGAAATTCTAGATAAATGGATGCCAATATCAATTGCAGAAGATTTTGATAATGTTGGATTAATTATAGGTAACCCTGATTCTTTAGTAAAAAATATTTTGGTAACTCTTGATACAACTTCAAATGTTATAGATGAAGCCATAGATAATAATTGTAATTTAATTATAAGCTATCATCCAATAATTTTTAATGATTTAAAAAAAATTACTTCAGATTCTGGTTATGTTCAAAAATCTGTAATTAAAGCAGTCAAAAATAATATTTCAGTTTATGCAATTCATACATCTTTAGATAACCATGGAGAGGGTATTAGTTATTTTTTATCCAAAAAAATAGGTTTAAAAAATACATCAATACTAATTCCAAAAATAAATCATGATAGTAATCTTAAATTAGGAATGGGTATTAAAGGAGAACTTGAAAAACCCTTAGAAGAAGACGAGTTTTTCAATTTACTTAAAGACAAATTAAATTTAAAATATATAAGACACTCTTTAAAACTTAATAGAACAGTATCTAAAGTTTCAATTGTTGTTGGTTCAGGAAGTTTTGCTATTAAAAATTCCTTAGATTCCAATGTAGATGCATTTATTACTTCAGATTTAAAGTATCATAATTTTTTTGAGGTTGATGATAAGGCTCTGTTGATAGATATAGGTCATTATGAGAGTGAAAACCATATAAAATTAATAATTAAGGAATTTCTTATAAAAAATTTACCTAATTTTACCATCCTTTTATCGAAGGAAAATATTAACCCAGTAAACTATTACTAAAATGGCAAAAAAAGTTGAAATATCAGTTGAAGAAAAACTAAGAGCTCTATTTGATCTTCAGTTAATTGATTCAAGAATCGATCAAATTAGAAGTATTAGAGGTGAACTCCCTCTTGAGGTTGAAGATCTTGAAAACGAAATAGAAGGTTTAAACAACAGATTAGAAAGCTTTGAAAATGAAATAAAAGAGAGTGAGGACGGAATCAAATTTGAAGAAAATTCAATTTCTACCTCTAAAGAAAATCATAAGAAGTATGAAGGTGATTTAAAAAAGGTTAGAAATAATAGAGAATATAACGCAATTGTTAAAGAACAAGAATTTCAAGAACTAGAAATTAAACTTTCTGAAAAGAAAATAGCTCAGTATAAGGAGATAATTGAGAACAAAACAGTTGTCTTAGACGAATTAAAAGATAAAATTAAAGATAGAAAATCACATCTTAAAGCAAAAAACTCTGAACTAGGAGAAATTCTTAAGGAAACTGAAAAAGAAGAAAAAACTCTATTAAATAAATCTAAAGAGTTTGAAAAAAAGATTGAAGATACATTGATAGCTGCCTACAAAAGGATAAGATCTAATGTTAGAAATGGTCTTGCAATTGTTCCTATTGAAAGAAATGCTTCTGGTGGCTCATATTTTACTATTCCTCCACAAGTGCAAATGGAAATTGCATCTAGACAAAAAATAATTACCGACGAGTATAGCGGAAGAATATTAGTTGACCCGCAATTAGCTGAGGAAGAAATGGATAAAATGAAATCTATTTTCTCTTAATTAAAAAACAGATTCTGTAATAACCTCTTTATTTTCTCCATTTACATAATCCATGTATGAAAAACCAGGTTCTATACTATAGGAACCTACCTCGCCATTCTTGTTCATCGCAATGTATGCTACCTGAAATTTATTTTTTTGTGAATTAGAAGAAACTATTCTTTTAACAGCAATTTCACATGCTTCCTGTGGAGAATTACCTTGTCTCATTAATTCAACAACTAAAAATGATCCAACTGTTTTTACAACTTCTTCACCTAAACCAGTAGCTACAGCACCTCCAATTTTATTATCTATAAATAGTCCTGATCCTATTATTGGTGAATCACCTACTCTACCTTTCATCTTATAGGCAAGCCCACTTGTAGTACATGCCCCTGAAATATTATTATTCTTATCAAGACAAAGCATTCCTATAGTATCATGGTTTTCAATATTGATTAAAGGTTTATACTCTTCATTTTCAAGCCATTTCTCCCATTCTTTTTTTGATGACTCAGTTAATAGGTTTATTTTTTTATATCCTTCTGAAAGAGCAAATTCTTCAGCTCCTTTTCCAGCTAGCATAACATGAGGTGTTTTCTCCATAACATCTTTAGCAAGCTTTGCAACATTTACAATATTTTCAACAGCAACTACTGAACCACAGTCTCCTAAATGATTCATGACACAAGCATCTAATGTAACTTTCCCTGTTCTATCTGGTGCTCCACCAAAGCCTACTGTTGTGTTTTTTGGGTTTTCTTCTTCAATCGCTACACCTGTAACAGCTGCCTCTAGGGCATCAATGCCTTTGTCTAACATTGAACCAGCTTTAAAGTTTGCTTCTGTTGTTTTCCAAGTTGATATAGATCTTACCATAGGAGAAATATTAAAATTATTTGCTTTAAGTCTAGAGGTAATAGAAGACATTAAACCAATGCTAAATATATCAAAAATAAAATTTCGTCTTTTCATATAATTAATTTAGAGCTCTTAACCTTTGAATTAATGGCGGGTGAGAGTAGTGAAAGAATACATATAAAGGATGTGGATAGATATTTGAAAGACTATCTACAGATAATTTTTTTAAAGCTAATGATAAATCTTCCCCATTAAATGTCTCTTTTGCATATGCATCTGCTTCAAATTCATTTTTTCTACTTACATAATTCATCAAAATGCTTGATATCATTGAAATAGGTGAAAAAATTATACTAAAACCAATTAAACCAAGATGAAAATTAGTGTCTAAGCCACCTAGAGCAATTGAAATTTCTGGGAGTTTTAAACATAATTCAAAGAAAAAAGCCATTATGCCAATTTGAATAACTGACATTAGTAGACCTGATAAAACATGTTTTTTCTTAAAATGTCCTACTTCATGTGCAAGAACTGCAACCAATTCATTTTCAGTATGCTTTTCTATCAAAGTATCATAAAGTGCAATTGTTTTTCTCGGTCCTAATCCACTAAAGAATGCATTAGCTTTAGTTGATCTTTTTGAACCGTCAATCACGTAAATGTTCTTTAAAAGATACCCAACGTCTTTGGAATAATTTTCAATTTTTTTTCTTAACTCAACATTATTAAGAGGTGTAAGCTTATTAAATATAGGGACAATTAAATCTGCGTAAAACATGTTAATAAAAACCATTAATAATGAAAGTCCAATCCATAACCACAACCAGAATCCTTCATTAATATTATCGTAAAGATATAGGGCAGCAAAAAGAAGAAATCCTCCAATTAAAATTGATAGGATTGTTGATTTAATTATATCAAGAAAGAATGTAGACTTAGAAGTCTTATTAAATCCATATTTTTCTTCAATTATAAAAGTATTGTAATATGAAAAAGGAATCGATATAAGAGAGTTCAATATGAATAATATTAGAAAAAAAACTCCAGATCTAGCAAAACTTGTGTTAATCTCAAAAGGTAAAAACAAATTTAAACTATCTGAATAAACAAGTTGATTTAGAAATCCATATCCATTAAATACCAAAAGTGAAATAACAAATAGAAAACTTATTATACTAGAAAGTAATCCAATTTTACTTTTACTTATAGAGTATAGTTTTGCTTTTTTGTATTTCTCTTTATCATAGAAATCCTCTAATTCAGGGGGGATTTTGTCTTTCCAGTTTTTATGATTTATATAATCTAAAATATTTGAAAATAAAAAATTAAAAATTACTAAGCCAATAATTATTAAAAACCAAAATTCAGATGTCATAAAATGAATATATTTAATTTAGATTTAAATGTAATAAAAGATGATTAATAAGTATACTATTCTGGGAACTTTAGGAATTTTAATTTTTAGCTCTGGATTATGTCTGTTTGGTGAGGCTTTGATAAGAAAATATCAAGAATTAGATTTTTTCTTGATTGGAACCTTATCACTCGTATTAATAAATGCTGGAGTTTGTATTATGATAAATTCAAGAAAACTATCTAATTAGATTTATGATTATCATAAAGATAAAGGGGGAGAGCTAATGAAAATCCAACAAGAAACATAGGTAATAAATATCTCATAATTTTTATTGGAGATTTTCTGTAACTATAGATTAAAAAAATTAAAAAAGAAGAAGCAGCCACAGTTAAATCCATTGATAACATTGAAACAGCATAGTTTTCATATAAAAGGCTAAAGAATCCATCCATTGACCAATTATTTATTTTTAAAAAATTAAATAAGTTATAATAAGGTAGCGCAATACCAAGTATGCACAAGATCAGATATGTTTTTTTCATAATTAAATAGTTATATATTCATTAAATTTAATAATTATTAATTCTTTCTGGAAAATCAGTTATAATTGCATCAACTCCCATTGATTTCATTCTTTTTATATTCGTAGGGGTGTTAATTGTGTATGGATAGACTTTAATGTTATTAGACTGTATTTTTTTAACTATTTGATTTGTAATAAACTTATTATTTGGATTTAGTGCAACAGCGTTAATTTCCTTAGCTAATTTAATTGCGTTATCAATTTTGTATAAAGAGTCTACAAGAATTGCAATTGGAACATCTTTATTAACTTTTCTAAACTTTTTTAATTCATCCCATCTAAAGCTTGATATAATAAATTTTGAAGGAGTAAGATTAGATTCGCTTAAATATTTGATGATGATTTTATTTGTTTCATAGGCAGTATTTTCACCTTTAAGCTCAATATTTAAAAAAATTTTTTCTGGAATTATATCTAATACCTCATTTAGAGTAGGAATTGATAAACCTCCAATTAACTCTACTTTTTTAATAGAATCTAAAGAGATTTGCTCAATAAATGCAGTTGAATTAGATAGCCTGCTTAATGACGGATCATGATAAACTATTAGTTCACCCGATTTAGATTTAAATACATCAATCTCAATTCCATCAACTTTTAAATCAATAGCCTTTTCAACTGATTCAATTGTATTTTCAAGTGCATGACCCATAGCACCTCGGTGACCAATAACAATTACATCTGGAGTATTATTGCAGTTCGAAAAAAGAAATATTAATAGTAATGGTGATAATAATTTTTTCATATATTTCTGACAAGGTAACTAAACACCTGGTATATTAAAATACTTTATTTTAAATTTTATAATAAAATAAATATGAAAGAAAATATTAAACTTTTTGCAGTTTATCTGGGGGGCAGAGCAGATGGATGTAATACTGAACTTCACGATGTTGTTTTCACTTGTGGTAATAAAATTGAAGATACTTATCTAGATTTACTTAGTAAGTGGTTTGGAAATTCCGATAGGCTTCATATAGATTCTTGGGTTGAGATAAATCACGTAGATGGATATAAAGTTTCTCTTTCGTCAAAAAAAAACATCTCAAAAAGCAAATTGTTTTTTATAAATCTAGGAGGGTATGATAGAAACAAATTTGAAGAGTTACATGAAAGTGAGTTTCTGGTTGGTGAAAAAAAACTCTTAATAAAAAAGAGAGCAAAAGAAACTTTAATGAAAGGATTAGATCAAGTTCATACAGATGACCTATATGATGTTGATGATTGTATTGAAATTAATAAGGTTTCTAATTACTTCATTAACCTTAACAAGGATGATAATAAAAGTAAAACTTTGAAATATAATAATGGATACCACCCTATACCTAAGAAGGTTATAGAAACATATAAGTCATTAACTAAAGTTTAATCTCTATTAACTACCGTAGAAGAAGCTTGTGATTTTGCAAGAACTGTAATGTCACTAATATTAACATTTTCAGGACAATTTATCACATAGGATATTACTTTCGCAACATCAACTCCAACTAACGGATTAACGCCAGAATAAACTGACTTAGATTTATCTTCATCATCTTTAAACCTAACCATTGAAAAATTTGTTTCTACCAACCCTGGATTTATTTGTGAAACCTTAATATTAAACTTATTTAAATCAATTCTCATACCCTGGGAGATAGCATCAACAGCAAATTTGGAGGCACAGTAAATATTACCTTTAGGATATAATTCTTTCCCTGCAATCGATCCAATATTAATAATATGTCCATAATTATTTTTTGTCATAATATCTAATATAGGTTTACTCACATATAGTAATCCCTTAACATTAGTATCAATCATCATGTCCCAATCTTCAATTTTACCTTCATGAATAAAATCTAAACCATGAGCGTTACCTGCATTGTTAATCAAAACATCTATATTCTTCCAATCATTACCTAAACTAGAAATTTTTTCATAAACATCTTGTTGGTTTCTTACATCAAATTGTAAAGTTTTAACTTTAGTCTTTGTCGAAAGTGAAGCTTCTAACTCTTTAAGTTTATCAGTATTTCTTCCACATAGTATAAGTGAAAATTGATTAGCTAACTCATAAGATGTTGATTCTCCTATACCAGAAGTAGCTCCTGTAATAAGTGCAATTTTTTTTGTTTTTACCATTTAATTAAAATATAAAAATAAGAGACCTGCAGCAACAGCTCCAAGTGATGGGCCAAAAATTGGAATCCAACTATATGCCCAATCTGAAAGTTTATTTTTTCTAGGAATTAATTGATAAACAATTCTTGGTCCTAGATCCCTAGCTGGATTTATTGCATATCCTGTAGTTCCTCCAAGACTTAGCCCTATTACCCATACTAATATTCCCACTGGAAGTGCATCTAATGAACCTATTCCGAAATTTACATCCATTCCTTCAATAAATATATTAGGCTTAACAATGTATAAGATTCCAAAAATTAATATAAAAGTTGCAAGAAACTCACTAAAAAAATTATTCTTATAATTCCT
>SGZE01000022.1 GCA_004214015.1 Flavobacteriales bacterium
TCTTTAGGTCATTTTGAACAATAAAACCGTTATCAGCTCTGAAAGTAGGAGAAACTCCTGTATACCTTATAAATGATCTCCAGTTTTGTGTATCTCTTCTAAGTTCACTGTACATAGCATTCCCACTAAAACTCTCTCCATCAAGATTTACTGTATAATTTCCAAATTTTTTATCTGAATCTATCCAGTCTGAGACAGGCTCCTTGTTTGAGTTTTTAAAATATTCCAGTTCGAATTTCCAGCCACCTGAAAACTTAAAAAGTGCATCCAACCCTAATAAATTACCATAAGCTTCTCCATCATATAGCCTGTTTGTTGCGAGTGCTCCAATTTGAATATTTGGATTTAAAATATTTTGATACCTAAGAACATTATTAAAGCTTCTCCCACCAACTCCTGAGAACGATTCAAATTGGGTTGGTACAACGTATGGAGAATCTTGATCTATAGCCGTGAGCATATAAATCCTTGATTTTCTGCCTTGATTTAAAACTTTAGATGCAAATGAAGGATTATTTATTGATCTAGAATAATATACATCCATTGTATAGTCCATCACATCTATACCTCTGGTAAAAAATGGTCTTCTTTCTGGATAGTTTATTGCAGTAGGTGAATTAATATCAATCTTTGTTACATCTGCCTCAACTTGAGAAAAATCAGGATTTAGGGTTGCCTCTAAAGATAGATTTTTATTTATCTCAAGATTAACTCCAATCCCATAATTTACCTCTGGTTTTGAATAATTAACCCTATCATAAAGTCTTTCTCTTTCTCCTGACAGATTTGAGCTTACATATGGTAAAAAATCTAAATTTTTTTTATACGTTATATCATCCATAACTATAGTATGATCAATTTGACAAAGCTTACATGAATCATCATTGTCAAGTTTACTACTATAGGCTCTAGCAGTAGACCCTTGTTTAATTTCATCTCTATAACCCGTGCTAAGCTTAAGCCTCCATCTTTGATCTTTTCCATTTGGAAAAGGTATTGCTGAAAAAGGTATTTTAACCTCTACTTCATATCCGAAATCAGTAAGCCTTCCTAGTGATTCCCAATTAAAATTTGGATCAAGACTCCAGCCAGAATCTTGGCTTCCAAATCCTGACGATTCAACCCTTACACCATCATTTTGACTTCCATAAATATTTGAACTGAATCCAAGATTATTTCTAGCATCCTCATAAGTATCAATATGAATATTTACATAATCTTCTGAGTATAGAGAAAAATTATCTCTGGAATGAATTGAGGCAGTAACTTCATCTCTGTACGCTTTAAATGCTATGTATATAAATTCATCAGAATAATTTACATATCCCATAGTCTTATATGAAGGCAAAGTATTATAACCTGGTGTATGCTCATAAATAATTTCAATAGGAAAGGCATTTTTTAATTCCTTTTCAGAAAGAATTCCATCAATATTGAACTCAGAGTCAGGAGTTTTTACAAGATCTAATATAGTATTTTGAGGAAGACACGTCCAACTGAAAAATATTATAAAAAAGGGTAAGGTTTTTTTCATTTCATATTTTAGACCCCAAAGAAATTAAAAAGTTTTTAAAGACAATTGATTTATAAGTTAAAAGCTAGTTAAAGTAAAAGTTTATTTGATTAGATACTGGAACTTTAAAAACAACTGAGTTCTGTTTACTTTATAATGAGGTGAATTATAACCTATAAATTGATCTATATAATTCTGATTTCCTCCAACATAAAAAATTGTATCTGGATTTGGCCTCCAGGAAATCAATGGCTGAAAAAAGAATTGTTTAGAGAAATCATTATACTCAGAAATTACCCTTAAATCAAAAGTATTAGTAAATTGATATCTTAAATCAAGCCTTCCTATATATCCTTTAAAAAAATATCCATCTCCATCATTTTTTTTAATTGATGAATAATTTATTGTAGGAGTAATTCTTAAATTATCAGTTAAAGATAATTGAGCTGTGAACCTGATGTCATTTGTATACCCTAGCTTAGGAATCTCTTCTCTATATGCAATGTCTTTTCCAAACTTATAAAAGACTTGAAGGTTAAGAAAATCAAATGGTTGAGATTCTACCCTAACCCAATGGTTAATAAAATTTTTAAACTGAAATTCTAAGTAAGATTTGTAAAAATTGTACTCGTAATTGTGGGTTATTGAAGTGTTTAGTATAGTTAAAACAGAGAAGTAGGTTTGAAAATTTGATCTTGATATTTCATTTAATTGATTGTACCTAAAATCTTGAGAAAATACTAAACTATAATTTTTTAATAAGTCTTTATTTGGAAATTTATAAAATCCCTGTCTTACTGAATATTGTCTTAAATCATTAGTAGTTATAAATCCCAAATCAGATCTAAATCCATCTGAAAGTTCTTTATATTCAATTCTTGTTCTCCAATTTTCTGTGTCTCTTTTAATAGAGGCAAATACTGCGCTACCCTTTATATTTTCTCCATCTAGAGCAACAGTTTTATTTCCAAATTTTTTATCTATTTCAATTATGTTAGAATTAGGTTCTTTATTATTGTTTAAGAATAATTCTAATTCAAACTTCCAGACATTTGAAAAATTAAAGAGCGCATCAACTCCAAATAGATTTCCATAAGCATCTCCTTCATAGAACCTGTTAGAAGCTAAAAAGCCAATTTGAGAATTAGAATTTATAAAATTTTGATACCTTAAAACATTACTGAAACTCTTACCTCCAACACCTGAAAAAGATTCATACTGAGTTGGTACTAGATATGGAGTCTCTTCATCAAAGGCGCTTAAAATATATAATCTTGATTTTTTTCCCTGATTAATAATCTTTGAGGCAAAAGAGGGATTATTTATTGACCTAGAATAAAATACATTTAGGGAATAATCCATCGCATCAATTCCTCTATTAAAAAAAGGTCTTCGTTCTGGATAGTTTATTGCTGTTGGAGAATTAATGTCAATTCTGGTAGCATCAGATTCAACCTGTGAAAAATCGGGATTAATTGTTCCTTCAATTGAAAGATTTTTATTTAGCTCTATATCGAATCCCAATCCATAACTCAACTCAGGAGTTTCAAAATTAATTCTATCATAAAATTTCTCTCTGGTGCCACTTAAGTTTGAACTTACGTATGGAAGAAAATTAAGTTTTTTGTCAATTTCTATATCTTTCAAAATAATTGTATGATCTAGAAGGCATAGTTGACAACTTGAGTCTCTACTAGACATACTAGTTCCTGCTCTAACCTCAGCTCCTGCATTTTTATCATCTAGGTATCCTGTAAATATTTTAATTTTCCAAGCTTGATCCTTTCCATTAGGAAAAGGTAATTCAGAATAAGGAATTAGAAATTCTAAATCATAACCATCCGATGTAATGCTCCCCATTGATTTAAAATCATAGTTTACATTTGAATTTACACTTGGTCCACCGCCTCGTCCAGTTCCAGGCATTCTAATTGCATCAGCTTGACTTCCTGATGGATTAGAACTTATGATAATATTATTGCGAGCATCTCCAAATGTATCAATAGCTAGTCCCGTAAAATCACCTCTCCATAATGCTCTGTTATCTCTTGTTGTAACAGGGGCAATAACTTTGTCCCTAAATGCTTTTATTCCAACATATAGAAATTTGTTTGAATAAGTGAAGTATGCGATAGTTCTTTGAGAAGGTTCAACATTATAACCTGGTTCTTCTTCATATTTAACCTCTAAAATTTTTGCTCCTTCGATTTCTGTTTTTGAAATAATTCCATCTAAGACAAATTCATTACTGTCAATTTTATTAAGATTAAGAATAGTATCCTGTGACCTTAAATCTGATAAAAAGAGTAATATTAATAATGAATAAATATATTTTTTATGCATGTAGCTTTGACCTATAAAACCCAATAAAGTTTATTTAGATTTAAATCCAAGAAATTTCTTGATTTTATTGGAATATCTTATCCAAATTGCAGCTGTACTCCAAAGAGAACCTAAAGGTATCCACCAAAGAGCAATAACAAGAGCATAGAACTCCTTTTTATTTGCACTTTTTACCTTTTTTTTAAGATTACTATAACTGAGTTTTTTCATTTAATCATCTAATATAGTTTGATGATTTTTAAATCAAAAGAAAGCTTTTGATTAATGTCTAAGATAAAGACATTTCTTTTACAGCTCCAATAAAATGATCTAACTCTTTTGTTGTTGTGAAAATATTTGGACTAATTCTACAGCCTTTAACATTTGCATAATCTATTGCAACTGTAAAGATTTGATACTTTTTAAATAGTGTTTTAGACATTTCAGATGGAGACATATTTGTAAGACCAACATTTCCAATTCCACAACTTCGATGATTATCTTCTGGAGTATTAACAATTACATTCTTAAGACCTCTAAGTTTATCAGACCAATATCTTTGTAGAAATCTCATTCTTTCTTCTTTCTTTTTCATTCCAATCCATTTTATGTAATCAATTGAATTTGATATTGCTAAATCTGTATGAACTGGATGAGTTCCTATATGATTCAATCTTTTTATGTCATTTTTATTAGTGTTTCCATTTGCTAATAAAGGCCATATTTTATGAGTGTTGTTTTTATTTATATAGAGAAGGCCTGCTCCTAGAGGAGTTGCTAGCCATTTATGAAGACTAGATCCATAATAATCACAATTAAATTCATCAATTGAAAAATCAAAATGTCCCACACAGTGGGCACCATCAACCATGACTTCAACTCCATAACTATGAGCCATTTCACATATTTTCTTAACAGGGAGAATCTGCCCAGTAATATTTATCATATGACAAATCATGATAAGCTTTGTATTTCTTGTTATTTGACTTTCATATAATGAGACAATCTCTTGATCATTCTTAGGGTGATTGGGAACGGAAACAATTTTATTTATAGTGCCATGTCTATCTGAAACCTGTTCAAACATCTCTTTCATTGTACCATAATCTTGTTTAGCATAAATTGCCTCATCACCTTTTTTCCATGGAAAACCAGAAATTATTAGATCTAGGGATTCAGTAGCATTTCTTGTAATTCCTAGCTGATCAGGTGTAGAGCCTACTAGTTCTGCCAACTCACTTATAACTCTATCTTTATTTTTTTTAAGCTCATATCTCATATAATGAGACCCCTCTATATTAACATGTTTAACATGATTAATAAAATGTTCCAAAATAGGATTAGGGATAATATTATAATAACCACTCTCGAGATTTATATACTCGTCTTTTAAAGTATAGTGTGACCTTATAGTTTCCCACAATTCTTTGTCATCATCAATGATTGGAAGTTTGTCAGATATATACTTGATTTTACTAAATTCATTAGCTGAAACTAATGGTGAAAAAGAAAGTGCACCAAGTGTCTTTATAAAATTTCTCTTATCCATTTTATTGTTAATTTTACTTCAATTTAATAAAAATGTTCAAAGAAATAAGTTTTTATCTATTGATTTTCATACTGTTAAGCGGCTGCTCTAAGTCAGAAAATGAAAATTGTAAATCTGAAAAAAAAATTATTGCATGTACAAAAGAATATATGCCAGTCTGTGGATGTGATGGTATTACTTATTCCAATAAATGTGTAGCTGAATCAGAGGGAGTAAATTCATGGAGTAAAGGTGCTTGTAATAATTAATTTTCTCTAAATTAGTAGCAAAACCTATTAAGTTGAACTTAGAAAATTATTCGGACAGCTTCTTTGAAGTTAATCACATAAACGGCTTTTTACCAAAAAAAAGCCCTCTTGCAGTTCTTCCAAAAAAATATAATGAACTTCAAGTTTTAATTGATGAAATGCCAATTAAAAAAGATGATGGAACAGGTGGTTTGCTTTCAAGAAGAGGTGAAATTGAAAAAGGAGTAAGTACTCTATCTAATTTTAAAAACCTTGTAGAGGGTGAGGAAGATATTTTAATAATTCAAGCCTTATTTAGAGCATATGCATTTCTTAGTAGTGCTTATTTATTAGCTCCTGCTCACTTTAACTATATCGATACAAAAAAATATGGTCAAGCTCATAAAATATTACCCTCTCAAATTGCTGAACCTTTTGTAATTGTTAGTAAGAAGCTTAATGTTTACCCTTTTATGGATTACCATTATGCATATTCATTGGGTAACTTTGTGAAAATAGATAAATCAAAGGGTTATGAATGGGAAAATCTTGCTATGGCAGCAAAGTTTTCTGGAATGGATGATGAAAGAGGTTTCATAATGCTTCATGTTGATATAAATCAACATTCTCCAGAATTAGTTGGGAGCATACTTGATTATCTCAAAGCAGACGAAGAAAAAAGTGTAAATCTATCTCTTTCAAAATGTCTTTCTGCAATGAAGAAAATAAATGAAAGAAGACAAGTCATGTGGCAGGCGTCAAGATGGAAACATTATAATGACTTCAGAGTTTTTATAATGGGTATAAAAGGAAATGATGAAATTTTTGGTGATGGTGTTATTTATGAAGGAGTATCTGATAAACCTGTTCAATATAGAGGTCAAACTGGTGCTCAGGATAATATAATTCCTACAGCTGATATTTTTACTGGAGTTATTGGATACTATCCAACTAATGATCTTACAAAATATCTTCTTGATTTAAGATCTTACAGGCCAAAATGTATTCAAAATTTCTTGTCTGATATTAAAGATGAAATGGGTGATAACAGATTATTTAATAATTTAAAAGAGTCAGAAAATGAGGAAGGGTTCTGCTTGCTACTTCAAATACTTGATGAGATTTATTACTTCAGAAATGGTCACTGGCAGTTTGTCCAGAAATATATAATGGCTAATACTAAATATGCTAAAGCAACCGGTGGAACTCCTATTATTTCTTGGATTCCAAATCAAATTACAGCAGTTCTTAATTATATGTCAGATGTTATAGATCTAATTCCAACAGGAACTAAGCATCTTAATAAATCTTCATATTTAGACAGTATAAACAAGAAAAAAGATTTACTTAATAAACAATTACAATTACTTCACGGCGATGACTACAATGCTGATGAAGTATTTTCTCTCAATAAGAAAATGAATCTCAATGATGATTAATTAAAATCATCATAAATTTTGCTTGCATTAAAAATTTTTCAGTACTTTGCATTACATAGTACCTGTTAATATATGAGTACAAACAACTTTAAGACACAAATTAGGAAAGGTTTAATAGAATTTTGTGTTCTTCAAATTATCTCAAGGGGTGAAGTGTACACAACTGATATAATTTTAGAACTTCAAAAATCAAAAATGATAGTTGTAGAAGGCACACTCTATCCCCTGCTTAATAGATTAAAAGCATCTAATTATGTTGATTACTCGTGGAAAGAATCCAAGCAAGGACCCCCGAGAAAGTATTATGTTTTAACAAAGGAGGGCGATGAGCATTTACAAGATCTCCATATATCATGGGTTGAGGTTGATAAAGCGGTAAAAAAAATAATAAACACAAAAAAATAATGAAGAATATATTTTTGATTTTAGCTATTCTGTTCATTTCAACTACTCAATCACAAGAGATTGATAGAGATGATCTTCTAGGGGAATGGGAATTTATACTAGATATTAAAGATGTAATAAAAAATTCAGATGAATTAAACAGATTTGAAAAATTAGCTGCAAGAACTTTTTCTGGAGTTATTCAGAAAGCCCTAGATGATACAGAAATATTAATTGATTTTAAAAAAAATAATACTGCTGCAATAGTAATTACTAGAGATGAGAAAACAGAAAGCAAAGTAGTTTTTAATTGGGAAATAGATGATAACGGTTATTTAATATTAGATGAAACAGATGAACAAAATGAAATTCAATTAGGCGATACTGCATATTGGGTCTTTGATGATGATAAATTAGTCCCTTATGATTTAAAGTCAACTATCAACGAGGGAATAATATTGATTAAAGTAAAATAGAATGAAAAAGACACTAAATATAAATATTGGAAGTAGGGTTTTTAATATCGATGAGGATGCTTATGATTTACTTTCTAAGTATTTAGAATCTATCAAAAAGTATTTTGAGAAAATAAAAATAGATGAAGATATTTTTGAAGATATTGAAAATCGTATTTCAGAAAAATTTGCCTCAACATTAGATAAAAGACAATCACTAAATATTGACGATATAAATAATATAGTTAAAGAAATGGGCACTCTTGAGGATTTCAAAGAAGCATATACTGACTTTGAAACAAATGAATCTAAAAGTGAGGGTCAAGAATCAAATACTAGAGAAAATAAAAAAAGAATATATCGAAATTCTAGTGATAAGGTGATAGCTGGTGTTGCTTCTGGACTAGCAAATTACTTTAGTGTGGATCCAATTATTTTTAGATTACTTTTTATAGTATCTATTTTTACCGGCTTTGGGGTTATTGCTTATTTGATTTTTTGGATTGGAATGCCTTCAAATGAAAGTGGAAAAATTAATGAGAATAAAAGACTTTACAGGGATGGAGACAACAAAATATTAGGAGGGGTTGCATATGGTTTAGGAAATTATTTTGGATTAGATCCAGCAATTATTAGAATACTTTTTGTAGTATCTATTTTTATTGGAGGTTCTGGAATAATAGCATACTTTTTTCTATGGATAGCAATTCCTGAGGCAAAAACTGTTGGTGAAAAAATGAATATGAAAGGGTATCCTCTTACTCTTGAAAATATTGAAAAATTTATTAAGGAAAAGCTTCCTAAAAACGATGGTAAGGAAAACATTTTTGTTAAAATTATTTTATTTCCTTTTAGAGTAATTGGTCCAATATTTTTAGGAATTTTAGCATTAATTATTCCTATTTTAAGAATATTACTCGGCTTTATCTTTTTTGTATTTTCTATTGTAATTATTGTTTTTTTATTAGTTTTTTCACTGGCAGTTTTAAAACTAATTAATTATCAAGAATTTTTCATTGGTAGCTTTAACGGTGTATTTATAAGTGGTATAGATTTATCATCTATAGTGGGTGAATTGCCCTTTTATCAACAATTATCAGTTATCTCATTCCTGGTGGTAGCGCTATTGTTTGTTATAATGATTATTTCAAAAGTATTATTCAACATAAAAAATAATTCTTCTGGTAGATTAATTGGCTTGTTCTTTATTGGTATTATTTTACTCATTTTTAACCTTATGGTTCTTGGCAACACGATTGATAAATGGGAAAAAAGTGGGCAAATTGATGAATGGATAGATGAAGGCAAGATAATAATTGAAGATGGCGATTACCAAGTGCTTCATTTTAAGAAAAGATATCACAGATATTAAACTTCTTTTATTTTACTAATTTAGCGCCCATTATGCCTCGTATTTTACTTTTTATTTTCCTAATAATCCAAAGCTTAGCTTATTCTCAAAAGACATATAACATAAACAAAGTTGATGAATCTGAAATCATAATTGATGGTTTTATTTCTGAAAAGGAAAGGAAAACTTCATTAAAAACCACCGTAGATTATGAATGGGAGCCTGGATATAATACTCCTGCAAGACTTGAAACTGATGTGTACTTGAGGTATACTGAATCCAGTCTTTACGTTGGAGTGGTAGCATACGGTAATCCTGAAAATATTAGAGGACAGGTTAGACCAAGAGATCAAATGGAAGGAGATCTAAATGAGGATACTATTTTTCTAAGATTTGATCCATTTCAAGATGCACGAAGTGTATTTATTTTAGCTTCAAATGCATATGGAAGTCAACTTGATTTAAGAGCAAGAAATGCAATTAGTGATGATGAAAGATATGACATAACTTTTAATGCATTATATGAAACAAAATCCTCAATTAATGATGAGGGTTATGTTGTTGAATTTTTAATTCCGTTTAATTCAATTCCATACCCAAGTGGTAAAGATCAAGAGTGGGGATTTAATGTAATGCGGGTTTTTACTCTTGATGGAACTCAAGTTTGGGCTATAGGTGATAAATATGATAGAGATAACCCATGTAGAATCTGTCAGATTAGTGGTAAATTAATAATGGATGATCTAGAATTTAAAAGTAAAACCGAACTTCTTCCATATATATCAAGTAATTTAATTGGAGATAGAGGAGTTTTATCAAATAACACTATAGATTATGGAAAAGCTTCAAGTGAAGTTGGCTTTGGAGTTAAATATGACCTATCCTCATCTTCATCTATTGAGTTAACAATAAATCCAGATTTTTCTCAAGTAGAGGCAGATGAAACTCAGATTGATATTAATTCAGCATTTGCTTTACAATACCCAGAGTTAAGACCTTATTTTAATAAAGGAATGGATTTGTTAAATTTCTTAGATAATGCTTTCTACTCTAGAACTATTAACTCGCCTTCAATATCATCTAAAATAACATCTGCGGGAAAACAATCTAGGTCAATTCTATTAACAGCTATAGATCAAAATTCTCCATATTTAATCGGAGGTGAAGACAAGTCTTACTTTGGAGAAGGTGGCACTAGTTATGCTAATGCATATAGATATCAAAGAGTAATAAACAATGGTCTTAAATATGGATTTTTTACTACTAATCGATATTATGAAGGAGGTGGATATGGTAATCTTTTTGGCATTGATGGGTTATTTACTATTAATAAGATTTGGCGTATTCAATTTGAGTTAATTAAAAATTTTAATGAAGAACCTATTGCTGATTGGATAGACACTAATGACATGTTCTCAAATAAATCAGTAAGATTAAATGGTGAAAAATTTAATGGAAGTGCAAATTACTTTAGAGCCTCAAGACAAACTGAAAACTGGAATTCATATTTATTCTATAAATCAATATCAGCAAATTTTAGATCTGATTTGGGATTTGTTCCAAACAATAACAAAAAATCATTCACTTTATTCCAAGGATATAGAAAAATATTTGACAAGAAATATTTAAAAAATTTTACGCTTAGTGTTACAGGAGATTTGAGTCACAATTTCAATAATGATCTTAAATATAAAGGTTTAGAACTAGAGTTTGGGGTTACTACAATTGGCAAAACTAATATTAGCTATACGTATCTAATTAATTCCTTTAGAAATTATTTAGGTGTTAATTATAAAAACTACAGCAATTCCACCTTAACTGTAATGGGTTCGCCATCAAAGAACTTAACATTTTTCACTAAAGCTACATTTGGAAAAGAAATTGCATTCAATGAGGATATTCCTGAAATTGGAAAAGAAAGCTCCTTCGTATTATCATTAAATTATAAACTAGGGAATAATATAAGTCTAAATCCATCTTTAAGATTTTCTTCATTGAGGAAAACGGATGACTCAGAATTTTTTTATAATGGTTATATATCAAGATTATCTAGCAGGTATCAGTTTAACAATGATTTAAGTTTAAGATTAATTTCTGAATACAATAAATTTACTGATACATTTTACATACAACCCCTATTAGAATGGAATCCTAATCCTTCAACAATTTTTTATATTGGGGGGAATCAAAGTTCAATTAATGATTTTGATCTTCAACCAGAAGATTTTAATCCATTTAGAATTAACAGGTCTCAATTTTTTATCAAATTTCAGTACTTAATTGGAATATAAAATTTACTATATTTAAACATGAAAAATAAATTACTACTGCTCGCTTTAACATTAACATTTTCTTCTTGTGGAATTTTTAAAACAACAAATGCACCTAAAGTATCTAGTGCTGAAGTTGAAGAAGTAAAGGAAATTGATTCAACTGCTAAATTCATTGGTAAATATGATATTACTGTATTTGGAGTACCTGATGTTGGTGAATTAGAATTAATTATGAATGTTACAAGGGATGATGGTAATGAGCTAAAAACTGAAATTGAAGAAGGAGAACAAGAATCTGGACTTGATGTTTTAAAAACTGAAATTGAAGAAGATATATTATATGTTGATGTATATGTAGATGGTTATGGTATAAATATCTCTTTTGAAATTTATGTTGATGGAAATACAGTTACAGGATATCTAGCTGATATGTTTGAACTTGAGGGGACTATTACAAAATATGTAAAATTAAAATAGTTATTGAGTTACTTCGTACTCAAATTCCCATAGTGGATTATCAAGTTTATTAATTATATAATTTAATGTTAGCTCTTGCCCAGAAGAAATATCTTTTTCGGCTACTATTCTAATATGCTTTATATCACCAATAGATTCATGTGATGCTGAAACAATAGCTTTACAATTTGGCATTTCATGATGATTAATAAATGCTCCTAATGGAAGTCTTATATAATTATCTGGAAATCTTTCATCATAAACATGAGATATTCCAAGATCAGTGTTTGCCTTAATATCTTTAGTAGCAAAAACTCCAAGTCCTTCAATTGTGCTTTCCTTAATTGTTATGGAGTCTGGTAGTGGTCTCCACTCTTTTTGCTTATTCATAAACTTAATTTATAAATAATTTTTGAATTAATATTTATTTTAATCATTAGTTGCAATCAATTTCATACTCTTGCCAAACTTTATCTGGAGTAATGTTTGGAAAATAATAACATTTTTTTGAGCCATCTGGAAAACTAATATATTTAAAAAATGCTGATGGTACATGTGCTTCAGTTTCAAGAATTATATGATTTGTGTCAAATTCTAAATATATTTCAATATCAAGGTCTCCAAATTCATCAGCCCACTCTCTTACCTGCTCCTCTAGATCAACCCATGCTCCTCTGTTTAAATCATCATATTGAAGAGCGGCATTTAAAAAAGTAAATGTAGAATATAAATTTTCATATGAATCATTAAAAGATCCTGCTGGAGCCATATGTCCTTTGTCCCATCTATTTGAATAATAATCATTGTTGTCTGATGTGTATATAGAATCAACAGTGTAAAAATTCATTCCGTCTCTATCAGCATTTTTTACAATATTTTGCCTTACTGTATATTTAACCCAATTAGGTTGTTCATAGATTTCATTATATGATATTTCAAAAATATTAGTAGATACTAAAAGAGAATCTATCCTGTCCCTAGTTAAAGCAATAGTGTCTTCTTCTTCAGGCAATTGATTTTGTACAACAACTTTATTTTCTTTTTGGCAAGAACCTAACAAAAATAAAGAGATTATAA
>SGZE01000023.1 GCA_004214015.1 Flavobacteriales bacterium
ATGAAAAAAATATAGCATCATTTAATGCTATAAAGCATATAGACTTACAAAGAGTTGTTACTCTGTATTCATCAATTTTGGCAGGTTCAAATGCAAATCAAATAGTTAACACAGCAGAAATTGCCTTAAGTGGATTTGAAACTAATGAGGGTATTTCTTTTAAATTTACTGGAGAGATAAAAGAACAAGATGAAAACCAAGAGTTTCTTTCATCTGCTTTATTAACTGCTATATCTTTAATTGTTTTATTATTAGTTTTTCAGTTTAACTCAATCTCTAAACCTTTAATTGTCCTACTATCAATAGTATTGAGCTTTACAGGTGTATTCCTAGGAATAGTAATTTTTAATCTAACCTTTAGCATTTTAATGACTATGTTAGGTATAATTTCATTAGCTGGCATAGTCGTGAACAACGCCGTTGTTCTAATTGATTATACCGATCTATTATTTAAAAGAAAAAAAATTGATTTAAATCTTTCAAAAGATCAATTAATCGATAAAAATTCAGCTCTTGACTTAGTAAAAAAAGCTGGTAAGGCAAGACTAAAACCTGTTCTTCTTACTGCAATTACTACAATCTTTGGACTAATTCCTTTAGCAGTTGGATTAAACATTGACTTCTTCTCTTTATTATCTAATTTTAATCCCAATATATACCTGGGTGGAGATAATGTAATCTTTTGGGGCCCATTGGCATGGACAGTTATATTTGGAATTACATTTGCTACTTTTTTGACATTAATAATAGTTCCTTCAATGTATTACCTGATTCATTTAGGTAGAATCAAACTAAAAAATATCTAGTTATATTTACATATAATTATATGAATCGAACTAACAATTGCGGGGAATTATCAAAAACCAATTTAAATCAAGATGTCAAACTTTCTGGCTGGGTAAATAAGGTTAGAGAGAAAGGGTTTATTATTTGGATTGACTTAAGAGATAGATATGGCATTACACAGTTGGTGTTTGATAAAGAAAGATCTAGCGAGGAATTATTCTCTTCTGCTGCTGAACTTGGAAGAGAGTTTGTAATCGAGATTGAAGGAACTGTAATAGAAAGAAAAAGTATTAATGAAAAAATAAGTACAGGTGAAATAGAGATTCTTGTATCTAGTCTAAAAATTTTAAATAAGTCTCTGGTTCCACCGTTCACTCTTGAAAATGAATCTGATGGTGGTGAAGAGTTAAGAATGAAGTACAGGTATCTTGATATTAGAAGACAACCAGTAAAAGAAAATTTAATTTTTAGACACGACTTATCACTCGAAGTAAGAAATTTTCTTTCTGAAAATGGATTTATTGATATTGAGACACCTTGTTTAATAAAGTCAACTCCAGAAGGTGCAAGAGATTTTATTGTACCTAGTAGACTTAACCCTGAACATTATTATGCTTTACCTCAATCACCACAAATATTTAAGCAATTATTAATGATAGGTGGAATTGATAAGTACTATCAAATTGTAAAATGTTTTAGAGATGAAGATTTAAGAGCCGATAGACAACCAGAATTTACACAAATTGACTGTGAAATGTCTTTTGTTAATCAAGAAGATATATTTAAGCAGTTCGAGGCACTAATGTCAAGGTTGTTCTCTAGGTTTTTAAATCAAGATAGTGTTAAGTTTGAAAGAATTACTTATAATGATGCTATTGAAAACTATGGAATTGACAAACCTGATCTTAGATATGATGTAAGAATTAATGATATAACAAATGAAGTAAAAGGGAAAGGTTTTCAAGTTTTTGATAGTAATGATTTTTCATGTTGTGTTAAGGTGGAAAATAAATCTGAACTTACAAGAAAGGAAATTGATAATTTAACCGATTGGATTAAACGACCACAAATTGGAGCAACTGGACTTTTGTGGATTAAACATAATTCAGATTCTACAATTAAATCCTCATTTGATAAGTTTTTTTCAAACGAAGATTTAAAATCAATTTTGGATAGAACATCATCGAAACCAGGAGATATAATATTTATTATATCTGGTAATAAAAAAGAATCTTTGACGCAAATGGGCTCCTTAAGAATAGAGCTTGCAAAAAGATTCAAATTAATAAATTATGAAAAATTATGCCCAATATGGGTAACTGATTTCCCTCTTTTTGAATGGGATGAAGATGAAAAAAGATTTTTTTCAATGCATCATCCTTTCACATCAGCTAAACCTGAACACTTAGAATTATTAGATACAGAACCAGAAAAAGTGATTGCAAATGCATATGATTTAGTTCTTAATGGGAATGAAATAGGTGGTGGTTCAATAAGAATTCATGATTTTGATACTCAAATGAAAATATTTGAGCTTTTAGGGATGAGTAAGGAAGAATACATTAGTCAATTTGGTTTTTTAATTGATGCTTTAAAATATGGTGCTCCACCTCATGGTGGTATTGCCCTTGGACTTGATAGACTTGCTGCAGTTCTTAAGGGAAAAGATATAATTAGAGACTTTATTGCTTTCCCAAAAAATAACTCCGGTAAAGATCTTATGATTGACGCACCATCGAAATTAACTAAAGAACAATTAAAGGATCTAACAAATTAAAATATTTGAAAATTTTAGTTAAAATATTGTCTTACCTAGTTTTTATTGGAGTCTTTATTGGAATCTTTATTAAAGAAATTGTTGGTGACCAACTCGGAGATATAGTATTAGGTATCTCAGTAATTTTAGGAACCTTAGTATTTATGCCCTTATTTCTAGCTCATAGGTGGAAGGGGAAAAAACTAAAAGATTATACTCTAAGTGAAGAAAATATTAGAAAGATGAGAGAAAAAGCTGATGAATTTTAATCTCTAATCTTTTTAAAAAATCTATTCAATAAATCTTTTGACTCACTCTCCATAATACCTGAAATTGTTTTAATATTTCTGTCCATTTCTAAATTATAACTTGAAAAGCCTCTTTTTTTATCTGAAGCTGCATAAACTATAGTATCAATTTTAGACCAATATATTGCACCATAACACATTAGACATGGTTCTAGAGTGCAGTAAAGAATACATTTACTGAGATTCTTGGAGTTTAAAAAGCTTTGCGCAGATGTAATTGCGATAAGCTCAGCATGTGCAGTTGAGTCATTAAGTAACTCAACCATGTTTGATGATTTGGAAATTATTTCATTTTCATAAACTATAACACATCCAACTGGAACTTCATCCTTATAAAATGCATAATCAGCCTCTTCAAATGCTTTTTTCATAAAATAATTATGATCTTTTTTCATCTTACTAATTTACAAAATAGGTGTATTGATTTTCGAATATATATCTTCGTATATTGATATAAAATTATTTTCAAAGTTTTAATGGAAAGTTCGAAGAAACTTTTTTTGCTTGATGCTTACGCATTAATATACAGAGGTTATTATGCTTTTATAAAAAACCCTAGGATCAATTCAAAAGGGACTGATACTTCTGCAATACTAGGATTCATGAATTCTCTTTTAGAAATTATAAGGACTCAAAATCCTGATTACATTGCAGTTGCTTTTGATAAAGGAGGTTCAGTAACTAGATCTGAGATGTTTACAGAGTACAAAAGTAATAGAGATAAAACACCAGAGCCAATTCTTGTTGCAATCCCTTACATTAAAGAAATTCTGAAGTCAATGAATATTTCAGTTCTTGAAAAAGAAGGTTACGAAGCTGACGATGTAATTGGAACTGTTGCCAAAGATGCTGAAAAAAATAATTTTAAGGTATATATGGTAACCCCAGATAAGGATTTTGCTCAACTTGTATCTGATAATATATTTCTATGTAAGCCAGCTAGAATGGGAAATAGTATGGAAATATGGGGAGTTGATGAAGTTAAGGATAAGTTTGAAGTAAATTCACCTGAACAAGTAATTGATTATTTAGGTATGATGGGTGATTCAGTTGATAACATACCTGGACTTCCTGGTGTTGGAGATAAAACTGCAAAAAAATTTATAAAGCAATATGGAAATTTAGAGACACTTCTCGAGAAATCATATGAAATAACAGGAAAGCTTGGAGAAAAAATAACGAATAATAAAAAGCTAGGTATTTTATCAAAAAAATTAGCAAAAATAATTCTTGATGTACCTGTTGAATATAAATTAAATGACTTTAAACTTTCAGATCCTGATAATGAAAGTGTGATGAAAATTTTTGATGAACTTGAATTTAAAAGAGTAAAAGAAACTTTTTTTAAAATTTTTGGATTTAATGAAACCAAAGGAAAAGATCAAGAGCTTGTTCAAGGTGACTTATTTAGTGAGAATGATTTAATTAACGATAAATCAATCCTTAGTAAATGTGATTCCTACTATCAAAGAATTGATTCAAATAAAGAATTAGAATATTTAATGACTAAACTTCTAATCCAAAAAGTGGTTGCATTCGACACAGAGACAGAAAGTTTAAACTCTCTTGATACAGAAATAGTGGGTATTTCATTTTCATGGATGGAAAAAAAAGGTTTTTATTTACCTATTGATAATAATAAATCTATTCAAAAAGAATACTTTGATATTTTAAGACCTTTTTTTGAGAACGATCAAATAATTAAAGTTGGACATAATCTTAAGTTTGACATTAAAGTGTTATTTAAATATGATATTACAGTCTCTGGGCCATTATTCGATACCATGGTAGCGCACTACCTTATCAATCCAGATATGAGGCATAATCTAGATACATTATCAGAATCTTATTTAAATTATATACCAATATCTATTGAAACTCTAATAGGTAAAAAAGGAAAAAATCAAAGATCAATGAGAGATTTACCAGTTGAAGAAGTCACAGATTATGCATCAGAAGATGCAGATCTTGCTCTTCAATTAAAGAAAATTTTTGATAAAGAGTTAAACGAAAACGGAGTTAAAAATATTTTCAATGACATAGAAATTCCTATTATAGAGGTCCTTGCAGATATGGAAAAAGAGGGGATTAGCATAAATAGTTCATATCTAAGTAAGTTGGATGAAGAATTTGAAATAGACCTTAATAAATTAAAAAGCGGCATTTTTGAAAAGTCTGGCGCAGAGTTTAACCTTAATTCTCCTAAACAACTTGGAGATATACTTTTTGAAAAGCTAAAATTAGTCTCAAAACCAAAAAAAACTAAAACTGGTCAATACTCAACCTCTGAAGAAGTATTATCTGCTTTAGCAAGTGAACACGAGATTATTAGAAATATATTAGAATGGCGGTCACTTGATAAACTTCAGAGTACATATGTAAGATCTCTACCAAATGAAGTAAGTAATAGGACAGGAAGGATTCATACAAGGTTCAATCAGACTGTTACAACAACAGGCCGTTTAAGCAGTAATACACCTAATTTGCAGAATATTCCAATCAGAACAGAGAATGGTCAAAAAATAAGAAAAGCCTTTATACCCAGAAGTGACGAATATGAGCTTTTAGCAGCTGATTACTCGCAGATTGAGTTAAGAGTTATAGCTTCAATCAGTAAAGATGAAAAAATGATTGATGCGTTTGTAAATGATCAAGATATTCATACAATTACGGCAGCAAAAATATTTAATATTAATCCAAACGAAGTAACTAGAGGACAAAGGGGAAATGCTAAAACAGTTAATTTTGGAATAATATATGGTGTCTCAGCTTTTGGACTGAGTCAACAAACAAAATTATCTAGATCAGAATCTAAAATTATGATTGATAATTATTTTGAAAGTTACCCTGGACTCAAAAATTATATGTCTAGTCAAATTGATTTTGCGAGAAATAAAGGCTATGTTGAGACAATAATGGGAAGAAGAAGGTATTTACAGAATATCAATTCACAAAATAATATGCTAAGGAGTGGTGCTGAGAGGAATGCAATTAATGCTCCTATACAAGGAAGTGCCGCTGATATCATTAAAATAGCTATGATAAGAATACACAATAAGTTCAAAAAACAGTCCCTCAAATCAAAAATGCTTCTTCAGGTTCATGATGAACTTGTTTTTGATGTCCATAAAACAGAAAAAAAAATAGTTAAGGATATAGTTAAAAATACTATGGAGTCTGCTGTTGAGCTTAATGTTCCTTTAAAAATTGATCTAGAATTTGGCAAAAACTGGCTTGAGGCACATTAATTAAAAAAAAGTTTTTTTAAAAATTTATATAATTGTACATTTGCACGCCTAGATTCAATCTATAATGACTAAAACAAGTTATAAAACTATATCAGCAAATAGTAAAACAGTGAACAAGGAATGGGTTCTTGTTGATGCTGCTGAGCTACCATTAGGTCGAACTGCATCAATTGTAGCTACTCTTTTAAGAGGAAAACACAAAACTAACTTCACACCTCATGTTGATTGTGGAGATAATGTTGTAGTGATCAATGCTGAAAAGATTGAACTATCTGGTGATAAGTGGAATCAAAAGCAGTATATAAGTCATACTGGATACCCTGGAGGTCAAAGAATTATTACTGCTGACAAACTTCACAAAAAAAACAATATTAAACTTGTTGAGAAAGCTGTTAAAGGTATGCTTCCGAAAAATAAGTTGGGTGCTGACTTATACAGGAACTTAAAAGTATTTCCTGGATCTACTCATAATCATGAAGCACAAAAACCTAAATTAATTGATGTAAATAGTAAAATATAATGGAAGTAATTCATAAAATAGGGAGAAGGAAGACATCTGTTGCTAGAGTCTATATGTCAAATGGAAAAGGAAATATTACAGTAAACAAAAAGTCTTATTCAGACTTTTTTAGTACTGCAACTTTACAGTACAAAATATTACAGCCTTTCAACCTAACTGAGACAAAAGATAAATTTGACTTATCAGTTTCTGTTAAGGGTGGTGGGGTTAATGGCCAAGCAGAAGCTATAAGGTTAGCTATCTCTAGAGCATTAGTTGAATTTAATGAAGAATTTAAATCTGTTCTTAAATCAGAAGGCTTAATGACAAGAGATCCCAGAATGGTTGAAAGAAAGAAATTTGGTCAAAAGAAAGCTAGAAAGAAATTCCAATTCTCAAAAAGATAATATATGGCAAAGACTGACGTTAAAGAACTATTGGATGCAGGTGTTCATTTTGGACACTTAACTAGAAAGTGGAATCCCAATATGGCTCCATATATCTACATGGAGAGAAATGGAATTCACATAATCAATTTATATAAAACTGCGGCTAAATTGGAAGAGTCTGTTAATGCAATCAAAAAGATTGTTTTATCAGGAAGAAAAATTCTTTTTGTAGCTACAAAAAAGCAGGCAAAGGATATAGTTGCACAAAAAGCTGATTCTGTTAATATGCCTTACATCACGGAAAGATGGCCTGGGGGAATGTTAACAAATTTTGTAACAATTAGAAAAGCAGTTAAAAAGATGAATGCTATTGATAGGATGAAAGCTGATGGAACTTTTGAAACTCTTTCAAAAAAAGAAAAACTACAAGTTGATAGACAAAGGGCAAAACTTGAAAAGAACCTTGGTTCTATATCAGACATGACAAGACTCCCTGGAGCTATATTTGTAGTTGACACTTTGAATGAAAAAATTTCAGTACAAGAAGCGCAAAAGTTAAATATTCCAATTTTTGCTATGGTAGATACAAATTCTGATCCAAACGAAGTCGATTTCATTATTCCTTCCAATGATGATGCTTCAAAATCAATTGAAAAAATTCTAAAGATTGTATGTAATGCAATTCAAGAATCTCTTGAAGAAAGAAAAAAGGAAAAAGAGATTGCTGAACAAAAAAAGCTAGAAGAGGCTGAAGCATCTAAAGATGCAGAATCTTCACAAGAATAATAACCCTTTAAAATTTTACTAAATTGAAAATAACTGCATCTGATGTTAATAAGTTAAGAAAGTCCACAGGAGCTGGAATGATGGATTGTAAAAAAGCACTCGAAGAATCTAATGGCGATTTTGATAAAGCAATTGAGGTTCTAAGAAAAAAAGGTCAAAAGGTTGCTGCTAATAGAGCAGATAGAGACTCTTCTGAAGGTGTTGTTCTTGCAAAAGTAAATACTGAAAATACATCTGGGGTTATTATTTCACTTAATTGTGAGACAGATTTTGTAGCTAAAAATGATGATTATATTCAGTTAGCACAAAAAATGGTAGACCACGCATTAAAGTTCTCTGACAAAGAATCATTTTTAGATTCAGATTTTGATGGAATGAAAGTTTCTGAAAAGTTATTAGAACAGACAGGTGTTATTGGAGAGAAAATTGAAATTGGATCATTTGAATATATCTCTGCTAATTTTGTGGGATCTTATATTCATGCTGGAAATAAAATTGCATCAATAGTTGGGTTATCTGAAAGCTTTGAAAGTGCAAAAGAAGTAGGTAAAGACTTGTCAATGCAAATAGCTGCTATGAATCCTGTAGCTATTGATGAGACTGGTGTAAGTCAAAATGTTATTGAAAAAGAAATTGAGATTGCTAAAGATCAATTAAGACAAGAAGGTAAGCCAGAAGAGATGCTTGAAAATATTGCTAAAGGTAAACTTAAAAAGTTTTTCAAAGAAAATACTTTAATAAACCAACAATTTATCAAAGACAGCAAGGTGAGTATTTTACAGTACTTAAAGTCTCATTCAGAATCTGTTAAAGTGACTAGTTTTTTTAGAGTGGGTCTTGTATAATTACAGTTTTCTAATTTACACTAGAAAGGTAAATCATCCTCTGTAAGATCCTCTGCAGATGAAGACTGGTCTGGTTCTATTGGTAAATCACCCGGTGCTGAGTCCATAACCTGATCATCAAGAGATTCAATTCTCCATCCTTGAATAGAATTAAAATATTTAATTCCTTGATCTGGACTCTCCCACTCCCTTCCTCTAATATTTATTCCAACCCTTACTGTTTGGCCAAGGCTGTAATTGTCTAATAATTCACAATTATTTTGAACAAACTCAATAAGTATATGTTGAGGATATTGTTCATCTGTCGTTACAACTAATTCTCTTTTTCGAAAACCATTATCTCCAAAAGTTTTTACATCTCCAATAAGTTTGATTTTTCCTAAAATTTCCATTATATATAAGATTTAATTTTGTTCATAATTTCAGTAAATTGATCCTGTGTCAATTGAATTTTTGAATCAAATGACATATCATCCATAGTATTAATTGGAATTAGGTGAATATGAACATGTGGAACCTCAAGGCCAATTACACTAATCCCAACCCTTTTACAAACTACTGCTTTTTTTATTGCACGGGCAACTTTTTTTGAGAAAATCATCAACCCCGAAAGATTATCATCATCTAAGTCAAATACCTGATCAACCTCTTTTTTTGGAACACATAATGTATGCCCTAAAGCATTTGGATTAATATCTAGAAAAGCAAAATAATCCTTATCCTCATAAATTTTATATGATGGTATTTCTCCAGATATAATATTTGAAAAAATTGAAGCCATTATCTTGAAATATCTAATATTTCAAATTTAACATTTCCACTTGGAATAGAGATCTCTGCTATATCTCCTTTTTGTTTTCCCAGTAGACCTTTTCCTATTGGTGAATCAACTGATATTTTTCCTTGGGCTAAATTAGCTTCACTTTGAGCTACAAGTTTATATTGCATTGTAGCAGAATTTAAAAGATTTTTAATTTTTACAGTTGAGTGAACGAGTACTTTTGAAGAATCTAGTTTAGATTCATCTATAATTCGAGCATTAGAAAGTGTTTCTTCTAATTTTGAAATTTCTAGTTCAAGCATTCCTTGTGCTTCTTTAGCAGCATCGTATTCTGCATTTTCACTAAGATCACCTTTGTCTCTAGCTTCGCCTATTGCTTTAGACGCACGAGGTCTTTCAACATCCTTAAGATGATCTAATTTTTTTCTAAGGTCTTTCAACCCTTTATCAGTATAATATGAAACTTTTCCCATATTCAATGCAAAAATCCCCTATTAGAGGGGATATCTAATACAAATTTACAAAATTTTTGATTAAAACTTAATATCTATACCCACTAGAAGATTTATTCCAGATTGAGGATAATAATATGTTCCTTCATATGTCTTAAGTCCCTGACCTTCGGGTAAATCATAAGTGTAATAACCACCATAACTAGTGTATTTAACATCGAATATATTATTGATTAATACTTTTAATTTTGCCTCCTTTGCATAATTTGGTATGGATATTTCATGAACAAAGTTTAAATCATTGATAAAGAAAGATTTCAACTTAGAAATTGGCCTATTAGTCTGAGCAAAAAATTGTTCACTAACGTAATTAGATCTTAATGAGAGCAATATTTTATCATTTGGAGAAAAATTGATAATGTTGTTAGCAATAAAGTTTGGAGAATATGCTAAATCTGTATTCCCAAAACTTTGAAGTTCTCCATCAAAACTATAAAAAAGATTCTTATTCTTATTTTCACTTAATGATATATTTGACTCTATATTAATATTGGAATTTATAAATAGTTTTGACTCAATCTCTAAACCAAGCCTATATGATTCACCAATATTTGTCCTAATTTCATAGCCATTATTGTCTCTTTCCCCAGTTAACACTAATTGATTATCGTAAAGCATATAAAAGGCGTTTAAATTTAATGAGAAGTTGTTAAATTGTCCTTGCCAACCAAGTTCAAAATCATCAAGTTTTTCAGGATCTGGACTTCCATTAGCATAGTCAGCCCTTGTTGGCTCTCGTTGAGCTCTTGCATATGATAGATAGTACTTATTATCCTCATTCTGATTGTAAAACACTCCTATTTTAGGATTAAAAAAGTTGAAATTTTTATCTATTTTTTCATATCCCTGTTCAACATAACCAGAAACTACAGAGTAAGGAGTAATACTTGCATTATAGTTGATATTTCTAAACTGTAAGTCACCATAAACTGATATTTTTTCAGATAAATAATAATCAAGTTTTGCATATACATTAAATTCACGTTTATCTCCAATATCATCATAAAATTTTTCTTTAAAATTAGATGATATTTTACCCATAGAGCTCCACATATACTCACCATAATGTTGACCATCATATATATTAAATGAGCCTCCAATTATTGCGTTATATAGATCTGTCTTTTGATTTAAACTAAAAAGAAGTCCATAGAAATCATTATCTAACCACCTTCTATCAATATAATCTTCAGGTACAGATACACCATCGTCATATCCTACATTATAGTTTTCCCAGTATCCTCTTCCATATGTGTAGTGTAAGCCAAGATTTGATATCCATCCATTTTCATAAGATTGATTCCAATGGAACTGATAATGATCTTGTTTATAATTATCATCTTGATCATTATAATAGAGGGTATTGCCCATTTTATCATAATATTCACCTGCTGGATTATATTTTCGATTTGTTTCAAGAGCAGATGAATCAATTCCAAACCATGCTTGATCAGTAATTTCATGACCTGCAAAAGTTAATATCTTCAATAAAGTATTTTCATCTTTATATATTCCTTGTAAAAAATATGAACGTAATTTTGATCCAGATCGATCAATGTATCCGCCTGATTTAATTCTGGATAGTCTTCCTGAAAATTCAAATTTGTCATTGATAAATCCTGTTGAAAATCCAATTGAGTTTTTAACTGTATTAAAGCTACCTAATGTGTTGTTGATCTCAAATAAAGGTTTATCAGATGCTGCATTTGTTAAAATATTAATGCTTCCACCAAAAGCAGCAGAACCATTTGTTGAAGTTCCTACACCTCGTTGGACTTGTATACTTTCAATTGAAGATGAAAAATCGGGTAAGTTTACCCAATAACTCATCATTGATTCCGAATCATTGTAAGGAACACCATTTATTGTAACGTTAACCCTAGTTTGATCAGAGCCTCTAATCATGATTGAGGAGTATCCAATACCTGAACCTGAGTCAGAAGTGGTAACCACAGAAGGTAAGTTTTTTAATAGTGTTGGTATGTCTTGTGCTAAATTTATTTTTTCTAAATCCTTCTTTGTAACATTAACAAATGGCACAGGAGTATTATCCTTTGCTCGAAGTGCGTTTACAGTAACTTCTTCAAGGCTAAAGATATTAGCAAGTGAATCTAACTTTTGATTTTTTTGAATGTCTTGGGAGTAAACTATTGTACTAATAAGTACAAAAAAAATGTATTTTTTCATAAAATTTCCTTTCACAGTATTACCTGTCTAAGTTCAATGGGTTTAATCTCAGCTTATTTTAAGCACCCCAGTATGAATCAAAATTAATATTTATTTTTAACATATTCTACAGCTTGATTAAATCTTTTTTCAAAATCTGAATCATTAATTATATCATAATCAGCATTAAGATTATCAAGCTCTTTTTTATGAGCTAAAAACATTTTTATACGATCTTTTGGCCTATCTCTTAAATCATCCTTAACCCAAGGAATTTCAGTATTTAAAATTAGGTAGTAATCATATGTTAAGAGTTTTGATTGTTTCTCAAGCCATGGATCACAAAATTCATCAAAATGAGTTCTAGACCATGCTAAGGTTGTTAAGATATTCGTGTCACAAAAAATGAGTTTATTTGAATTCTTAATCTTTGTATTTTCAGCTTTTATTTGCCCTTTAGCTATTTGAATGAGATCTTCTTTTGAGCAAATTTCTTTTTTACTATCCCATTTTTTTTGTAGAAAATCTCTAGCAAATTCATCAACACAATTAGTTTGGAAATAAACAGCAAGATTATTTGTCATAGTTGTTTTAC
>SGZE01000024.1 GCA_004214015.1 Flavobacteriales bacterium
TGGTTTAACAGTTAAAGAAGTTAACGAACTTGCTGATATTCTTAAAGATGAATATGGTATCGAACCTGCAGCAGCAGCAGCAGTAGCGGTAGCAGCAGGTCCTGGTGCTGGTGGAGATGACGCAGCTGAAGCAAAATCAGAATTTGATGTTGTTTTAAAAGCAGCTGGTGGCTCAAAACTTGCAGTGGTTAAATTGGTCAAGGAGTTAACTGGATTAGGGCTTAAAGAAGCTAAAGATCTAGTTGATAACGCTCCAAGTTCAATTAAAGAAGCAGTATCAAAAGACGATGCTGAAGGACTAAAGAAATCACTTGAAGAAGCTGGAGCTGAGGTTGAACTTAAGTAAGTTTAAATAACTTCGTTTTTTAGGCTTTTAGAATTATATCTAAAGGCCTATGCTTGTTTGAATTAAACTCTAAAATATGACTAATAACAAATTGAGAACAAATTTTTCTAATACTAAAACTGCAAACGTTGAAACTGATTTTTTAGATATTCAAATCAAATCATTTCAAGATTTCTTCCAACTCGAAACTAAGTCAGATGAGAGAGTTGAAGAAGGTTTGTTTAACACCTTTAAAGAAAACTTTCCTATTACTGATGCTAGGAATCAGTTTGTTTTAGAATTTATAGACTATTTCGTTGATCCACCAAGGTACTCAATGCACGAGTGTATCCAACGTGGTCTTAGTTTTTCTGTACCTCTTAAAGCAAGATTAAAACTTTACTGTACTGATGCAGAACATGAAGACTTCGAAACAATTGTTCAGGATGTTTTTTTAGGGTCTATTCCTTATATGACTCCAAGTGGTACTTTTATAATCAATGGGGCTGAAAGAGTTGTTGTTTCTCAACTTCATAGATCTCCTGGAGTATTTTTTGGTCAATCATTTCATGCTAATGGAACAAAGCTTTACTCAGCAAGAGTAATTCCTTTTAAGGGCTCATGGATTGAATTTGCTACAGATATAAACAATGTCATGTATGCATATATTGACAGAAAGAAAAAATTGCCAGTTACTACTCTATTTAGAGCAATTGGATATCAAGGTGATAAAGAAATTCTTGAAATTTTTGATTTAGCTGAAGAAATTAAGGTTACAAAAGCTGGACTGAAGAAAGCTCTTAACAGAAAGTTAGCTGCAAGAGTTCTAAGAACATGGCATGAAGATTTTGTTGACGAAGACACTGGTGAGGTTATCTCAATTGAAAGAAATGAAATAATAATTGATAGAGATACAGTTATTGAAAAAGATCATATTGAACAAATTCTTGATGCTGACGTTAAAACAATTTTAATTCACAAAGAAGACGCTCAGAACTCTGACTATGCAATCATATATAATACACTTCAGAAAGATCAGACTAATACTGAAAAAGAGGCTGTAGAATATATCTATAGACAATTAAGAAATGCTGAACCACCAGATGAGGAAACAGCAAGAGGTATTATAGATAAATTATTCTTCTCAGATCAAAGATATAATCTTGGAGAAGTTGGTAGATATAGAATGAATAAAAAGTTAAACCTTGAGGTTGATATGGAGGAAAGGACTTTAACTAGACTTGATATAACTACTATTATTAAATATCTTATTGAATTAATTAATTCAAAAGCGGAGATTGATGATATCGATCACTTATCTAACAGAAGAGTAAGAACTGTGGGTGAACAATTGTCCTCACAATTTGGAGTAGGTCTTGCTAGAATGGCAAGAACTATTAGAGAAAGAATGAACGTTCGTGATAACGAAGTATTTACTCCAATTGATTTGATTAATGCTAAAACCCTTTCATCTGTTATTAATACTTTTTTTGGAACAAATCAGCTATCACAGTTTATGGATCAAACAAATCCATTAGCTGAAATTACTCATAAAAGACGTTTATCAGCTCTAGGACCAGGTGGTTTATCAAGAGAAAGAGCAGGGTTTGAGGTAAGAGATGTTCACTATACACATTACGGAAGACTATGTCCAATTGAAACACCTGAAGGTCCAAATATTGGTCTTATTTCTTCACTTTCTGTATATGCAAGAGTAAATAATCTTGGTTTTATTGAGACACCTTACAGACAAGTTAAAAATGGTAAAATTGATTTAAAAAATATAACATATTTATCTGCAGAGGAAGAAGAAAATAATCTAATTGCTCAGGCAAACATTGATTATGATAGTTCTGGTAAGATTAAAGCTGAAAAAGTAATTGCTAGAGATCAAGCAGATTTCCCTGTGGTTACTCCAGATAATATAAATTATACAGATGTAGCTCCAAATCAAATAGCTTCTATATCTGCTTCTTTGATTCCATTTCTTGAACACGATGATGCTAACCGTGCGTTGATGGGTTCTAATATGATGCGTCAAGCTGTTCCTCTTTTAAAACCAGAATCACCAATAGTTGGTACTGGTCTAGAGAAATCTGTTGCTTCAGATTCTAGAGTCTTAATTAACGCTGAAAGAGATGGAGTAGTTGATTATGTAGATGCAAATAAGATTGTTATAAAATATAAATTATCTAGTGAAGAGAAATTATTAAGCTTTGATGATGATACAAAAGTTTATGATCTTATTAAGTTTCAAAAAACTAATCAGGGGTCATGTATAAACTTAAAACCAATTGTAAACAAAGGAGACCAAGTCTCGAAAGGACAAGTTCTTTGTGAAGGTTATGCAACACAAAAAGGTGAATTAGCACTTGGTAGAAATCTTAAAGTAGCATTTATGCCATGGAAAGGTTACAATTTTGAAGATGCAATAGTTATTTCAGAAAAAGTGGTTAGAGAAGATATATTCACTTCTATTCATATTGATGAGTATTCATTGGATGTGAGAGACACTAAACTTGGAACAGAAGAGCTCACTGATGATATACCAAATGTTAGTGAAGAAGCAACTAGCGAGTTAGATGAAAATGGTATGATTAGAGTAGGTGCTGACGTTACTGCAGGTGATATTCTTATTGGTAAAATAACTCCAAAAGGAGAATCAGACCCAACTCCTGAAGAAAAACTACTTAGAGCAATCTTTGGAGATAAAGCCGGAGATGTTAAAGATGCTTCTTTAAAAGCTCCCCCATCTCTTAATGGAATTGTAATTGATAAAAAATTATTCGTTAGATCTCTCAAAGATAAAAGAAGAAGATCTCAAGATAAAGTTGATCTAGAATTGCTTGAAACTAGATATGAGAAAATTCTTGAAGATCATAGACTAAAGTTAGTTGAAAAGTTATCATCTGTGGTTGTTGGAAAGACTTGTCAAGGAGTTTTTAATGATCTAGGTGATGAAATATTAGTAAAAGGGAAGAAATTTTCAAATAAAATGCTTTCTAATGTTGAAGACTATACTCACCTTACAAAGGGAGTCTGGACAACATCTGATGATTTAAATTCATTAGTTTCGACACTTCTTCACAACTATAGAATTCATGAAAATGATATTCAAGGATCACTCAGAAGGGAAAAATTCACAATAAGTGTTGGTGATGAACTTCCTCCTGGTATTAAAAAACTTGCTAAGGTTTACATTGCAAAGAAAAGAAAGCTAAAAGTTGGAGACAAAATGGCTGGTAGACACGGTAACAAAGGAATTGTTGCTAGAATTGTTAGGCAAGAAGATATGCCTTTCTTAGAGGATGGAACTCCAGTTGATATTGTTCTAAATCCTTTAGGTGTTCCTTCTAGGATGAACATTGGTCAGATTTATGAGACTGTTCTTGGCTGGGCAGGTAAACAACTTGGTAGAAAATTCTCTACTCCAATTTTTGATGGAGCAACTTTAGATGAAATAAATGAGCTTACTGATGAGGCAGGTGTTCCAAGATTTGGACATACATACCTTTATGATGGAGGAACAGGAGAAAAATTTGATCAAGCTGCAACAGTTGGTGTAATTTACATGTTAAAACTAGGTCATATGGTTGATGATAAGATGCACTCTAGATCAATTGGACCTTATAGTTTAATAACTCAACAACCACTGGGTGGTAAAGCACAATTTGGTGGACAAAGATTTGGTGAAATGGAAGTTTGGGCTTTAGAAGCTTATGGAGCTTCAAGCGCATTACAAGAAATCTTAACTATTAAATCAGATGACGTAATAGGTAGAGCTAAAGCTTATGAGTCAATTGTAAAAGGTGAAAATCTCCCTGAAGCAGGCCTTCCGGAATCATTCAATGTATTAATGCATGAATTAAAGGGTCTTGGTTTAGACATTCGATTAGAAGAAAAATAAATTACATATAAAAAATGGCAAAAAATAACGAATTATTGACGCAAAAGAGGTTTAATACTATTTCAATTGGTCTTTCATCTCCTGAAGTAATACTTGGTAACTCAAGAGGAGAGGTTCTCAAGCCAGAAACTATTAATTATAGAACCCATAAACCTGAAAGAGATGGTCTCTTTTGTGAAAGGATATTTGGACCTGTAAAAGATTACGAATGTGCTTGTGGTAAATACAAGAGAATTAGATATAAGGGTATTGTATGTGATAGATGTGGAGTTGAAGTAACTGAAAAAAAAGTTAGAAGAGATAGAGTAGGTCATATTAATTTAGTCGTCCCTGTTGCTCATATTTGGTATTTTAAATCATTGCCAAATAAGATTGGATATCTTCTAGGTTTACCATCTAAAAAGCTAGACATGATAATATATTATGAAAGATATGTTGTTATTCAACCAGGTGAAGCAAAAAATGCTGAGGGTGAACCTGTTAATAAAATGGACTTTCTTACTGAGGAAGAATATCTTTCAATTATGGAAACACTTCCAGCAGATAATCAATTTTTAGATGATTCTGATGATAGAAAATTTATTGCTAAGATGGGTGCAGAATGTTTGATAGAGCTTTTATCTAGAATTGATCTTGAAGAACTTTCTTATGAATTAAGACATAAAGCAAATACTGAAACTTCAAAACAAAGAAAAACAGAGGCTCTTAAAAGACTTCAGGTAGTTGAATCATTTAAGGAAGGTAATGAAAGAAAAGAAAATCTTCCTGAGTGGATGGTAGTAAAAGTTATTCCTGTTATCCCCCCAGAGTTAAGACCACTTGTGCCATTAGATGGAGGTAGATTTGCAACTTCAGATCTTAATGATTTATATAGAAGGGTTATAATCAGAAACAATAGATTAAAAAGATTAGTTGAAATAAAAGCACCAGAAGTTATTTTAAGAAATGAAAAAAGGATGCTTCAGGAATCTGTTGATTCATTATTTGATAATACAAGAAAATCATCAGCTGTTAAAACAGAATCTAATAGACCTCTTAAATCATTATCAGATTCCCTTAAAGGAAAGCAAGGGCGTTTTAGACAGAATCTTCTTGGAAAAAGAGTAGATTACTCTGCCAGATCTGTTATCGTAGTAGGTCCAGAATTAAAACTATACGAATGTGGACTGCCAAAAGATATGGCAGCTGAGCTATATAAGCCTTTTATTATTAGAAAGCTTATTGAAAGAGGTATTGTGAAAACTGTTAAATCTGCTAAAAAGATTATTGATAGAAGAGAACCAGTTGTATGGGATATTCTAGAAAATGTTTTAAAAGGACATCCTGTTATGTTAAACAGAGCTCCAACTTTACACAGACTTGGGATTCAAGCATTCCAGCCAAAACTTATTGAAGGAAAAGCTATTCAGCTTCACCCATTAACTTGTACTGCATTTAATGCTGATTTTGATGGTGACCAAATGGCAGTTCACCTTCCTTTAGGACCAGAGGCTATTCTTGAAGCGCAACTATTAATGTTAGGATCTCATAATATTTTGAATCCTGCAAATGGATCGCCGATTACAGTTCCATCTCAAGATATGGTTCTAGGTTTATATTATATGACTAAGTCTAGAAAATCTTCTGAATCTATTAAATTAAAAGGAGAAGGATTAACTTTCTATTCTCCCGAAGAGGTAAATATGGCTTATAATGAGAAGATTGTTGACTTAAATGCCATTATAAAGTGTAGAATTAAAACAACTGAATCAGATGATTCATACGAGATAATTGAAACAACCCCTGGAAGAATCTTTTTTAATGAAGTAGTTCCAGAAAAGGCAGGTTTCTTTAATGAAGTTCTTACTAAAAAGAATTTAAGAGAAATTATTGGGCAAATACTTCACGTAACTAGTGTTCCTGAAACTGCTGAATTCCTTGATGAAATTAAAGATCTTGGTTATTCTTTTGCTTTTAGAGGTGGTCTTTCTTTTAGTTTAGGAGATATAATTATCCCTGAACAAAAGCAACATCTTATTAATGACGCTAACAATCAGGTAGATGGTATTATTGGTAATTACAACATGGGTCTTATAACTAATAATGAAAGATATAATCAGGTAATTGATGTTTGGACTTCTGCAAATGCTACTTTAACTGAGCTAGCAATGAAGCAAATTAGTGAGGATCAGCAAGGTTTTAATTCTGTGTATATGATGCTTGATTCTGGAGCTAGAGGTTCAAAAGAGCAGATTAGACAGTTAACTGGAATGAGAGGACTTATGGCTAAGCCAAAAAAATCTAACGTTGGTGGAGGTGAAATTATTGAAAATCCTATCTTATCAAACTTTAAAGAAGGACTATCAATTTTAGAGTATTTTATTTCAACTCACGGTGCAAGAAAAGGTCTAGCAGATACTGCTCTTAAAACAGCAGACGCTGGATATTTGACAAGAAGATTAGTAGACGTTTCTCAAGATGTTATTGTTAATGAATTTGACTGTGGTACCCTTAGAGGTATCGAAGTTAAACCACTTAAAAAGAATGAAGAAGTTGTAGAAACTATTGGTGAAAGGATTCTTGGAAGGGTAGCACTTAATGATATAGTTGATCCTTCTACAAATGAAATTCTTATTGAAGGTGGAAAGCTTATTGATGAAAAAGCAACAGCTAAAATTGAAAACACCCTTATTACTTCAGTTGATGTAAGATCTGCTTTAACATGTGAAACAAAAAGAGGAATTTGTGCTAGTTGTTATGGTAGAAATCTTGCCACAGGCAAACCAGTTCAAATTGGTGAAGCTGTAGGTGTAGTAGCTGCTCAATCCATTGGTGAGCCTGGAACTCAGTTGACACTTAGAACATTCCATGTTGGAGGTGTAGCTGGTAATATTTCAGAAGAAAACTCATTAATAAGTAGATTTGATGGTCTTGCAGAAATTGAAGACCTTAAAGTTGTTAAAGCAAAAGATAATGAAGGAAAATCTTCAAATATTGTAATTTCAAGAACTTCTGAAATTAAGATTTTAGATTCTAAAACTAAAAATGTTTTAAGTACTAAAAATATTCCTTATGGTTCATATTTGAATATCAAGAATGGTCAAAAATTATCTAAAGGTGATGTAATATGTCAATGGGATCCATTTAATGGTGTAATTGTTTCTGAATTTTCCGGAAAAATTGTTTATGAAAACATTGAAGTTGGTAAGACATTTCAAGTTGAAATAGATGAACAAACTGGATTTAAGGAAAAAGTTATTACTGATTCTAGAGATAAGAAACTTATACCAACACTTTTAATTCAAGATAAAAAAGGTGTTACTTTAAGATCTTACAATTTACCAGTTGGTGCTCATATAATGGTTGATGAAGACGAATCTATAGACAAAGGAAAAATCCTTGTTAAAATTCCTAGAAAGTCAGCAAAATCAGGTGATATTACAGGAGGTTTACCTCGTGTTACAGAATTGTTTGAAGCTAGAAACCCATCAAATCCAGCAGTAGTTTCTGAAATTGATGGAGTTGTTTCTTTTGGTAAAATTAAAAGAGGTAATAGAGAAATTATTGTTGAGTCTAAGTTCGGTGACATTAAAAAGTATCTGGTAAAGCTTTCAAATCAAATTCTTGTTCAAGAAAATGACTTTATTAAAGCAGGTATGCCACTTTCTGATGGTTCAATTACTCCTAACGATATTCTAAATATTAAAGGTCCATCTGCTGTTCAACAATATCTTGTTAATGAAGTTCAAGAAGTATATAGACTTCAGGGTGTAAAAATTAATGATAAACACTTCGAAGTTGTTGTTAGACAGATGATGAGAAAGGTCAAAATAATTGATCCAGGAGATACATTATTCCTTGAAGACCAATTAACTTATAAAGATGAATTTATTTCTCAAAATGACAAGTTATATGGTATGAAAGTAATTGAAGATGCCGGTGATAGTGAAAACCTTAAAGTTGGTCAAGTTGTATCAACCAGAACTCTAAGAGATGAAAACTCTATTCTTAAAAGAGGAGATCTTAAGTTAGTTGATGCAAGAGATGCAAAATCTGCTACAGCTTCTACACAGTTACAAGGTATTACTAGAGCATCTCTTCAAACTAAATCATTTATTTCAGCTGCATCTTTCCAAGAAACTACTAAAGTTTTAAATGAAGCCGCTGTAAATGGTAAAAATGATACGCTTGAAGGTCTTAAAGAAAATGTTATTGTAGGTCATAGAATACCAGCTGGTACTGGTATGAGAAAATATGATGAAATAATAGTTGGACCTAAAGATGAGTATAACAGCTTATTAATTAATAAAGAAGAAGAAGAGCTAAATTATTAATTTGACTAAATGTCAAAAGAGAAAGTAATCCTTGTTGATGAAAATGATACTCAAGTTGGTTTAATGCCTAAACTTGAGGCACATCAAAAGGGCCTTTTACATAGAGCCTTTTCTGTTTTTATTTTTAATAGTAATCATCAATTACTACTCCAAAAGAGAGCTGTCTCTAAATATCATTCTGGAGGTCTTTGGACGAATACTTGTTGCAGTCACCCCAGAGAAGGTGAAGAAACAATTAATGCAGCTAATCGTAGATTAATCGAAGAAATGGGTATTAAAACTAATCTTAGAAAGGTTTTTGATTTTATCTATAAAGCGGAACTTGATAATGAACTAACAGAGAATGAATTTGATCATGTTTTTTATGGTCTTTATAATGAAGATCCAATTATAAATACTGAAGAGGCAGATGACTTCAAGTGGATTGATATGGAAACGCTAAATAATGATATTACCGTAAATGGTCAAAATTATACAGTTTGGTTTAAAATTGCATTTGATTATTTTTATAAATATTTAAACAATGATAACAATAAGTAGAAAAGCACATTTTAATGCTGCTCATAAGTTATACAGACCTGATTGGACTGATGAAAAGAACAAGGAAATTTTTGGTAAGTGTTCAAATCAAAATTTTCATGGTCATAATTATGAATTAATTGTTAGTCTTACTGGTAAAGTTGATCCCGAAACTGGGTATGTTTACGACATGGGTAAGCTAAAAAATATAATTAAGTCTGAAATTGAAGATTATCTTGACCATAAAAATTTAAATCTTGACATTGAGGAATTCTCAACTTTAAATCCATCAGCTGAAAATATTGCTATTTTAATTTATAATAGACTAATTAAGTATTTTGAGAAAAATTATAAACTTAAAATTACTTTATTTGAAACTCCTAGAAATTTTGTTGAGTACAGCGGTTAATCTATGGTCAGATTATTTAGAACTTCACCATACTTAGAACTTTTTATATTTTCAGGTAAAGTATCATAAAGTTTTTTCAATAAATCTCTATTAGCATCAGGTATTTGACTTACTGCAATGTATGGAGAAACCTCATATGACGAGTTTGTTATTGCAAAGTTTAAACTATATAAATATTTTCGTTTAATTAAATTTTCTAATTGACCATTCACTGAGTCAATTCTATTTTGATTATTTTCAATTTGAGCTTTATAGAAAATTTCAAGCAAATCAAGGTTTTGAAGATTATACTTTCTTATGATAGAAAAATATTCAAGTAATAGCTCGCTATTTTTTGAACCAGAAATTTCATAACCAGAATCAAACGTCAATAATCTAGTATTGATAACTACTTCTCCTTTATTTCCAAAAAAAGTAATTATATCATTTAAAGAATCTCCATCATCTTTGTCTAAGTATAAATAATAGATATCAGGCTCATCAATTTTAGTACTTAACTTAAAATTACTGTCTCCAGATATCTTAATAGAATCTAAAGAAACTATGGTTGAATCTTGTTCTTTTTGAAGGTAAATTGTTCCTTTTCTAAGTCCATCAACATCTCCAGAAACAATCATTTGATTTTTATCTGAGTTACAAGAAACAGTAAATAATGTAATAAAAGTAAGAAGCGTTTTTTTCATATTATAAATTTATCCAATAAGTAAATTTAAGATTTATTGATCTATACTGTGGCTCTAATGAGTTTGTATTAATATAATTATCATTGTAAACAATATATAAGTCTGAAAGTGGAGCAAATCTCCATTTAAATCTAGAGTTTATTCCAAGATTTTTAGATTGATTAGTATATTGAATATATGTAGCCCATGAAGATTTTTTATTAAAAGTAAATTGGAATTTAGGGCTTATTAACCAAATGTTTCTAGATGGGTATGGGTCAGGTAATTTAATTGAGTCATAATCAAGTTTTAGACTCATATTAAAATATGGTTGAATTCTATATTTAAAACCAGTCTTGAATGAAAGTTTAGTTCCATTAAAAAAATCTCCATATGATATTCCAGTAGCAAATTTAAATAGATTTTTATCTGGGGAAGAAAATGCTATTTCATAATCTGTATAAGAATAAAAATTATTTGCAGGAAGAGGTATAGCATCTTCAGTTCTAGTTGGATCAAAATCATAATAAAGATAATCTCTCTTTATATTTTGTTTAATTTCAAATGTACTTTGATTTCTATATTTTATTTCAAAAGAAGAAATATTCCACCTTCCTTCAAATTTTTCAGCTTTATTTGGTCTAAACACATAAGCTGCGTAATGTTGTAGCTCATAATTTAGAATCTTATTATTATTTTTTGGATATATCCTATACTGATAGAATGGAGTAAATTTCACAAAACCATATCTTCTATAATATCCTAAATCTGATCTAAAATCATCACCAACATATGATCCACCCATGCTAACATAGTGTTTACGTGTGTTCTTTGATAATTTTATACCAAAGGATGCATTTTTGTCATTTTTTTCTGGAGTAAAGGATTTATGGAAAAATGTTCTTCCTCTCCATTCCCCATTTTTAGAGGCTAAGTTATATTCTAATCCAAAAACCCTATTATATGTGTTCTGAGAATCAACAAAATCATAAGTTTTTGTATTTTCTCTATTTATGAAAAAGAATGAATAATTTGATCTTGCAAAAACCTTATTTCTTAGTGTAAATACTGTACTATTATTTTGAGGAACACCTTTTGATCTGTCTTCTTCTGTTAAAACATTTAGTAAACCTATTCTAAGTTTGTCGTTTACTTTACCACTCAATCTTACACCACTAATTATTCTATTCTCGACAGTGTTTCCTTCAAGGTCTTTAGAGATACCAATTCTTCTTGAAAAGAAAGGTTCTGCATCTCTTTCTTGACCAAAGTCAGTAAATAGATCTGAATTTTGAGTAAAGAATTGTCTTCTTTCTGGAAGTCTCAACTCAAATTGAGTCAAGTTTACTAATTGGTCATCAACTTCTACTTGAGAAAAATCAGGATTTAAAGCAAAGTCTATATTTATAGAATTACCAATTGGAATTTTCATATCAAGGCCATAATCAAAATTATTTATCTTTTTATTTTTGACAAAATCCTTTCCAATAGAACTGTTTATATATGGTATAAATGAAATAGGTTTTTTAGACTCTCCTAAAGGTTTTTCAAAGTTAATTTTACCCATAAAAGCTAGATCTCCAATTCTTTGCTCCTGAGGGGTTTTTGCCCAACTTGAATGTTCTAGTGACTGAGTATCACTTCTGTAAATGTTAAATCTCCAACTATTAGCACCATTAATAAAATAAAGTTGATTTAAGGGAATTTTAACTTCAGCTATATAAGAGTCATCATATAATTTTGATTCTACCTCCCAAATTGCATCCCATGATGAATTCATTCCTCTACCACCAAATGAATTAACAGACGATAATAGCATATCTCCTTTTAATCCAAGATGATTGGTTTGAAATTTAAAAGCATTCGAAGCATCATTGAAAGTATCAAAAATTAACTGAACATAATCTGCACTTTTAGTTTCAAAATCTCTTTCGAGATTATAGACAGTAAACTTTTTTTCTTTTGTATATGCTTTGACTAAAAAATATATGTTTTCGTTGTCAAATAGGGCCTTAAACTCTGTTTGCTTCACAGCTCTTACAGAATCAGTAGGTCTCCACTGCCAAAAATCAGTTGATGATTCAGCATCATTCCAGGCTGAGTCAAAAGGAGATCCATCAATTACAATTTTTTCTTCAGTATACTTTACTGTTAATTCTTGAGAAAAAATTAAATTAGAGTAGACTAGTGCTAACACTAAAATAATAGGTAGTTTTTTCAAAATATTTTTTTCAATTTCAAAAATAATAAAATTATAAGAATTTATTATATTGGATTATATTGGA
>SGZE01000025.1 GCA_004214015.1 Flavobacteriales bacterium
CTAGTTAGTTCAGATAACAAAGATTTAGAAGTAAAAACTCACGGAAATTGGAATCATGTTTTAATAAAAATTGATCATTCTAATAATGTAGGTTCTGTAATAATGAATGGTGAGCTGGCATATTCGTATCCTTTATCTGGTGATGAGTGGGACAAATTAGTATCTCAGTCTAAATTTAATCCTGAAACTAAAAGACCAGATGCAACATATGCTCCAAAATTTGGAACATATAAAACTGGTAAAATTTCTCTTCAAGATCATGGAAATAATGTTAAATTTAGAAATATAAAAATAAGGGAATTTTAAAAATTTAATATGATACATTCAATGACTGGCTTCGGACGAGAAGAGAAGCTTATAAATAATAAAAAAATAGTCATTGAAATTCGCACACTTAACTCAAAGGGACTTGATATCAATCTCAAAGTTCATGACTCATTTTCTTTTATTGGAGAATATTTAAGAAAGTCTATAAAAGAAAAACTAATCAAAGGGAAGGTTGATGTAATTATTGATATAGAGGATACTAATGAAGATCTTCAAATCCCTTTTAATAAATCAAAAATAAAGTCGTATTTAAAAGAACTTAGGAAAGATTTTAAAATTGACGAGTCTCAAATTATCTCTAATTTACTCTCAAGAAACACCTATGTAAACTCAAATCTTACTTTTACTAAAAGTGAAGAAAAAAAAATCAAAATACTTCTTGATAAGGTTATTCAAAAACAATTAAAATACAGAAAGATTGAGGGCAAGGCTATTGGTTATGATTTAAGTAAAAGTGTCTCCAAAATAAATAGTTATATAACCAAAACTATATCTATAAAATCAAATAGAGTTGAGGAAAAGAAAAAGAAATTCAAATCCTATTTTAATGAACTTAATGAGAAGTTTGATAAATCTAGATTAGAACAGGAAATGATATACTACATAGAAAAATTGGATATAAATGAAGAGATTATTCGATTGAAACACCATTTGAAGTTTTTTTCTTTAGAAATGAAAAATAAAGAAATTAAAGGGAAAAAACTTTCATTTATTTGTCAAGAAATTGGAAGGGAGATTAATACTATTGGCTCAAAAGCTAATAATTTTGAGATTCAAAGCCTAGTAGTTAATATGAAAGAAGAACTTGAAAAGATTAAAGAAAATATTTTAAATATATTATAATGAGTAAGAAAAAACTTATTGTTTTTTCAGCACCCTCTGGAGCAGGTAAAACAACTTTGGTTAAGTATTTACTGTCTATGTTTAACAATATAGAGTTTTCTATTTCTGCAACATCTAGAAAAATAAGAGGCAGTGAGAAGGATGGTAAAGATTATTATTTTTTAACTGAAGATGAGTTCAGGGAAAGAATTAAAAAGAAAGAATTTGTTGAATATGAAGAAGTTTATGGAGGTTACTTTTATGGAACACTTAAATCAGAATTAAAAAGAATATGGGAAAAGGATAAAATTGTAATTTTTGACATAGATGTTGTAGGAGGGGTTAATATAAAGAAAATGTTTCCTAAAGAAACTCGTTCTGTTTTTGTTATGCCCCCTAGTCTTGAAGTATTAGAAAAAAGATTAATTGAGAGAGGAGATATTTCAAACGATGAAATCCGGATGAGAATAAAAAAAGCAAAAAATGAATTAGATTTTGCTTCAAAATTTGATAATATTATAATTAATAGTGATCTTAAAGAATCTAAAGAAATTGCTTTTTCAATAATTAAAAAATTTATAGAAAATGAGTAATGTTGGTTTATATCTTGGCACTTTCAATCCAATCCATAATGGCCATGTTACACTAGCTGAATATTTTTCAAAATTACCAGAATTAGATGAAGTATTGGTTGTTATAAGTCCTCAAAGTCCTTTTAAAAAGGAGGATGGACTAATTAATGACACGGAAAGACTTGAAATGGCTGAAATAGTTTTTAAAAAGTTTGACAATGTTAGGGTTTCTGACATTGAATTTAAGATGTCCAAGCCTAATTTTACAATTGATACTTTAAAAGAATTTAAGAAAAGACATAAATACAATAAATTAATTTTATTGATTGGTGAGGATAATTTAGTTGGATTTAATAAATGGAAGGATTATAAAAAAATTATTGAGATTGCAGAAGTTTATGTTTATCCAAGAGATACAAACCAAAAAATACCTGATGAAATTTTGACAAATAATAATATCAAGTTGGTTGATGCTCCAAAAATAAAAATTTCAAGTAGTCATATACGAGAACTTATAAAATCTAATAAAAAAATAGATGGTCTTGTTCCTAAAGAAGTTTTAGGTTTCTTTAAATTTATTACTTAATTCCTTTAATTATTTTCAGAAGCTTTTTAGTTAGACTTTCTCTTGAGAGTGAATCAATATTTTTAAGACTCTGCTTCTTGTAATTACCTTCTGTCCAATCATTATATTCACTTTTTATAAAATCAACAACTAGCTTAGTACTATTTGTATTTGCATTAAATGATTTTGGAGATAATTTTAACACCTCTTGTGACTCATTAGCTGAATTTGAAAAGTTAATAATTGGAGTACCTGATGCTAGATACTCAATTAGCTTTCCAGAAATCATGTCTGTTTCTTCAGTATCTTTATAATTAAAATTAATTAATAAATGTGAAGACTTAATAATACTTATTGCATTATCATGATTGACATATCCTTTATTTATCAATTCAATTTCATTAGAATAGAGTTTAGTAATATTATCATCAATTCTTCCAGCTAAAGTAAAAACCATATTTAAGTTCTGCTTAATTGGACTTAGTACTTTTAAGATTTCAAGAAAAATTTCATAGTTATGATTTTTAGATAACACTCCAGTAAAGACAATATTAAACTTGTTTGGTTTAGTTTCTTTGATCTTATCATAGTTTAATTTATCATATCCATTATAAATTTTATGAATTTTATTTGGATTTGAAATTTTACTATTAAGGATCTTATGATACCTATCTCCTACTGTTGTAATTATAGCATCTGCATTTTCTAAAACTTTATGCTCAAGTCGATCATTAATTTTTTTTGAGAAATTAAATCTGAATTTACTTTTCAAATAAAAAAGCTCAGACCAAGGATCTCTTAGATCAACAATCCATTTTAACTTATACTTATCATAAATTTTTTGTCCAATTAAGTGAGAGGAATGGGGTGGGCCAGTAGTAATTATATAGTCAATTTTATTGTTTTTAATAATTTCTTTTGCCTTTTTAAAAGCAAAATAGTTCCATCCAATTCTTGAATCAGGTATAAAAAAATTTAGCCTTATAAAAGATGAAAATTTATCAAAAATTGATTTATTTGGAATATAGGATTGAGGAATACTTTTACTCCTATCTCCTGACTTAATTATAGAATACAACCTTAAAACTTCTAAGCTAAATGTCTTATATGTTTCAATATCTTTAATTTGACTAATTAATGATGTGTCCTTTAAATTATATGAAGCAAATTTTGGATCTACAGTTAAAACAATTGGATTACATTTTAGTTTTTTTAGATATTTTGCAAAATACATCCACCTTTGAACCCCCGAACCACCTGATGGTGGCCAATAATATGAAATAATTAGTATGTTCAGCTTATCCAAACTAATTTAATTTTAGTTGAACACCCACTCCAAATACTTCTCTTACCTGTAGTCTAGCAATTGCATTATCATCATAAATTAGCTGGAATATTAACTGTGTTGAAAGTAATGGATTAACATCAATTTCTATCTGTGCTAAATAATCAAGATCAATGTTAGATGGGTTTTCTAGATAATTAGAAAATAGTTTTAAATCTTGCTTATAGTTAACATTTTCAAAAAGAGTTCCTTCAGAGTGAAAGGTTAAGTTTGAGCCAAGCTCATATCTTGAAGATTTATTTTGAGTAACTCCAAAATATGTTTCATTCTCAGGCAAACTAGATGTAAATTTTTTACTTACTAAAATTAATCTTGCTGCAACAGGAGAGTAATTCACCCATAAACTTTCATCTTTCTTCCATAAAAACCCTGAACCTAATTGAAAATATGCAGGAGAAAAAATTCTAGTTGTCAACTCTCTAATTTCATTATTTTCAGAATCTTTTTTGTATTTAAATCCATTTCCAATTTGTGATGTGAAATTGAAAAAGGCAGAAAAAGATAAATTTTTAGTAAATTCTTTACCAACAATTGATTGAATTAAAATTCTATCATCAATTTTTCTTGCAAAGGGGGCATCCTTATATTTAGCAAGTCCAAATGCTGACTCAACATTAGTCAACCAGTCCCATCCTTTATCTTTAAATTCCCATTCGTAATCAAATTTCAAAGTACCTGAAAAATTATTAGTCCCACCTCCTACCCAATCACTAAATCCTGTTTGATTCAATAAAACTGCAACATTTCCTCTAGTAGTCCAAAGAGAATCTTTTTCAACCATCTCCTGAGAATAGAGATTTATCGAAGAAATAAGAATAAGAACAAAATATCTCATTAATTGATTACAAAAATCCTAGTTCTAGTTTAGCTTCTTCACTCATAAGATCTTTTGTCCATGGAGGGTCAAATGTAATCTCAACTTCAGCAGTTTTAACATCATCTAAAGACTTTATCTTTTCTTCTACCTCTTGAGGAAGAGTTTCAGCAACAGGGCAATTGGGTGTTGTAAGAGTCATTAGAATCTTTACTTCGTTATCTTCATTAACAAAAACATCATATATTAATCCTAATTCATATATGTCAACAGGAATTTCAGGATCAAAGATTGACTTTAATTCCTTAACAATTTTTTCCCCTAAATCTTCAGTGTTATTTTTATTATTTGTCATTATTACTTTTTTACTTGGTATGCTAAAGCATATATTTTTATTTGTTTTATCATTGACAGTAATCCATTAGCTCTTGTTTGAGATAAGTGACTATTTAATCCTATTTTTTCTATAAAATCAATATTCGCTTCCAAAATATCTTTTGGATTATGGCCTGAAAAAACTCTAATCAAAAGAGAAATAATTCCTTTTGAAATTATAGCGTCACTATCTGCTTCAAATATAACTATGTTATCATTAAAAGAAGAATTTAGCCAAACCTTACTTTGACATCCATTAATTAGATTAGAATCTACTCTATTGTTTTGATCAAAGTCAGGAAGACTTTTGCCTAAATCTATTAGATATTGGTATTTTTCTGACCAATCTTGAAAGAAATTAAATTCATCAATTATTTGATTTTGTTTTTCCTGAATACTTTCCACACTCAAAATTAATCAATTATCCTAACATCTTTACAGCCTTTTTAACTGCATCAATAAATAAGTCTATTTCACTTTTTGTATTATAAAATGCAAAAGATGCTCTAACTGTTCCTGGTATATTAAAATGATCCATTATTGGTTGAGTACAATGTTGCCCAGTCCTGACAGCTATACCAAACTGATCTAGAATTGAACCTATGTCAGAAGGATGATGATTTGCAACATTAAAAGATATTACTGATATTTTTTCATCAACATCACCATAAATTTTGATATTATCAATTTTTCTCAGGTTTTCTGTAGCATAATCTAATAGTGATTTTTCATAAGCATCAATATTTTCAAATCCAATAGAGTTCATATAATCAAGTGCAGCTCCAAATGCAATAACTCCTGCAATATTTGGAGTACCTGCTTCGAATTTATGAGGAAGCTCTGCATATTCTGTTTTATCGAACGTTACATTAGATATCATTTCTCCCCCCCCTTGATAAGGTGGAAGTGAGTTAAGCAAATCGGATTTACCATAAAGAAAGCCAACACCAGTAGGACCACATAATTTATGTGCAGAAGCCACATAGAAATCAACATCTAGCTCAGATAAATTAAGCTTAAAGTGAGCTGCTCCTTGAGCACCGTCAATTAAAACTTTACTCTTATTTTCATGTGCAAGATCAATTATTTCTTTTATTGGATTTAGTATTCCCAAAGTGTTAGAAACGTGACTTATAAAAACAAATTTTACATTTGGTGTTAGCAAAGATTTATATTCATCAATATTCAAACTTCCATTTTCTTTAATCGGTATAACCTTTAATGTTGCTCCTGTTTTTTCACAAAGCATTTGCCAAGGAACTATATTCGAATGGTGTTCCATCTCTGAAATAATTAACTCATCATTTGAAGAAATCATTTTTTCTAATCCAGAGGAAATGATATTAATTCCATGTGTTGTACCTGAAGTAAAAATTATTTCATGATTATGGGTTATTCCAAAATGTTCTTTGACTTTTAGTCTAGTTTCTTCATACTTATTTGTAGCATCTACACTTAAGGAGTGTAATCCTCTATGGATATTAGAATTATAATTTTTATAATAATCTGAAATTACATCTATTACCTGATTAGGGGTTTGAGATGTAGCAGCATTATCAAAGTAGATTAAATCAGTATCGTTTATTTTCTTACTTAGAATAGGAAAGTCTTCTCTTATTTTATATACATCTAGCATCTATAGATCAAAACCAAGATTTACACCTAGTTTTTTTGCAATTAGTGAGTTAATTCTTCTTTTAAGATTAGGTGTCTTAACACTTTCTAAAATATTATTAGCAAATGCATAAGTTAAAAGTGCCTTTGCTTCTTTTTCAGGGATACCTCTTGTTTTTAAATAAAACAATGCCTCCTTATCAAGTTGACCAACAGTACAACCGTGTGAACATTTTACATCATCAGCAAAAATTTCAAGTTGAGGTTTAGTATTAACTTTTGAATTATTATCAATCAAAATATTATTATTTTGTTGAAAAGCATTTGTCTTTTGAGCAATCTTCTTAACCATTATCTTACCATTAAAAACACCTACTGATCTGTCTGAAAAAATTCCTTTATAATCTTGATGGCTTTCACAATTTGGTTGCTCATGATTAACTAAAGTATTGTGATCAACATGTTGATTTGATTCAAGAATAGTAATTCCTTTTAATGTTGACTGAATATTCTCTCCTTTTTGATAGAAATTAAGATTATTCCTAGTTAGTTTACCTCCAAAAGAAAAGGTGTGGACGCTAACATTGCTGTCTCTTTGTTGACTAATAAAAGTATTATCAATAAGAGTGGATGTATTTAGATCATTTTGAATTTTATAATAATCTATAAAAGCATTTTTCTCAGCATAAATCTCAGTCAAACTGTTAGTTACTACAGAGTGATCTTTAAGGCTTTGATGCCTTTCAATAATTTCAACTTTTGAATTTTTATCAGCAATAATAAGGTTTCTTGGCTGAAGCCAAATAGATTCTTGATTCCCTGTAGAGATATGCATTATTTGGACTGGGTCTTCTGGACATACACCTTTTGGAATATAGATGTAAGCACCTTCTTTAGTGTATGAGGTGTTTAATGAAGCTAGACTTTCATCTTTTGGCACTATCTGATTAAAATATTTTTTTAATGTGCTCTTGTACTTATCTTTTGAGAGAGCAGCAGAAAGAACACATATGTCCATTCCATCATGAGTAGTCTTAGATAAAAAAGGACTGTAAATTCCATCTACAAAAACAATCTTAAAAGAATCGAGATCATTAAGAAAATATTTTTTCACATCTCTTAACTCAACTGATTTGTCAGATTTTGAAGAGAGACTATAGTTTTTTTGAATTATTGATTTTAATGATGTGTACTTCCATGATTCATCTTTCTTTGATGGAAACCCTTGTTTCTCGAATCGCTTTAATGCATCTTTTCTATCAGTATGAATAGGGTTCAACAGGTCTATATCTTGTTCAAAAGCAATAAAGGAATCTAATAATTTTTCTTGAAATTTCATTTTAGGAATTATCTTTTTTTAACCAATCATATCCTATTTCCTCAATTTTTTTTGCAAGATCTTTATCTCCTGACATAACAACTTTTCCGTCCATAACAATATGAACAAAGTCTGGAACTATATAATCAAGTAATCTTTGATAATGAGTTATAACTAACACAGAGTTATTTTCATTGCTACATTTTATTACACCATTAGCTACAATTTTTAAAGCATCTATGTCTAAACCTGAATCTGTTTCATCTAAAACTGCTAGTTCAGGCTCCATCATTGCCATTTGAAATATTTCATTTCTTTTCTTCTCTCCACCAGAAAAGCCCTGATTTAATGATCTTGATAAAAAATTAGAATCAATCTCAAGAAGTGAAGCTTTTTCTCTTATTTTTTTTAACATCTCACTTGAAGGCATTTCATCTTGTCCTTTAGATTTTCTTGATTCGTTAATTGCTGTCTTAATAAAATTAGTAACAGTTACACCTGGAATTTCTACTGGATATTGAAAAGACAAAAACACTCCTTCATGTGCTCTTTCCTCTGGACTTAGTTCATTTATTTCTTGATCCTTGAAGTATATACTCCCCTTTGTAACTTCATAGTCTTCATGTCCTGATATTACGTTAGCAAGTGTGCTTTTCCCAGATCCATTTGGACCCATGATAGCATGTATCTCACCTTTATTAATTTTTAAGTTTATTCCCTTAAGTATGGGCTTATCTTCTATTTGACAATGTAAATTATTTATTTCTAACATATATAAATTTTTATCCTACTGATCCCTCAAGAGATATTTCAAGCAATTTTTGAGCTTCGACTGCAAATTCCATTGGCAACTTATTTAGTACTTCTTTACTAAACCCATTAACAATTAAAGCTATTGCCTTTTCTGTATCAATACCTCGTTGGTTACAATAAAAAATTTGATCTTCACCTATTTTACTAGTTGTTGCCTCATGCTCAATTTGAGCAGTTTTATTTTGAACTTCAATATATGGGAATGTATGAGCACCACAATCATTTCCCATAAGTAATGAATCACATTGAGAGAAATTTCTAGCATTTTTTGCAAGTGGTGAAATTTGAACAAGACCTCTGTAGCTATTTTGAGATTTACCAGCAGAGACTCCTTTTGAAATGATAGTACTTTTAGTGTTTTTACCAACATGAATCATTTTAGTACCTGTATCAGCTTGTTGGAAATTATTAGTTACAGCTATTGAATAAAACTCTCCAATAGAATTATTTCCCTTCAATACACATGATGGATATTTCCATGTTACAGCAGATCCAGTTTCAACCTGAGTCCATGATATTTTAGATCTATTATGGCAAATACCTCTTTTAGTAACAAAGTTGAAAACTCCACCTTTTCCATTTTTATCACCTGGAAACCAGTTTTGAACTGTTGAATATTTAATTTCTGCATCATCAAGTGCAATAAGTTCAACAACAGCGGCATGAAGTTGATTTTCATCTCTAGATGGAGCAGTACAGCCCTCAAGATAACTAACATAACTAGACTCATCAGCTATAACAAGTGTTCTTTCAAACTGCCCAGTTCCTGCCTGATTAATTCTAAAATAAGTTGATAATTCCATTGGACACCTTACCCCTTTTGGAATGTAGCAAAAAGATCCATCTGAAAATACAGCAGAATTTAAAGCAGCATAATAATTATCTTTTTTTGGAACAACAGTTCCTAAATGTTTTCTTACTAATTCAGGGTGATTTTGAATTGCATCTGAGATAGAACAAAAAATGATCCCTTTTTCTTCTAGTGTATCTTTGAAAGTAGTAGCGACTGAAACTGAATCAACAACCACATCCATTGCAACTCCACTTAATTTTTTTTGCTCTTCCAAGGAAATTCCTAATTTATTAAATGTCTTTAATAATTCAGGATCAACTTCATCTAGAGAATTAAGACTTGGCTTTTTCTTTGGAGCTGAATAATAAGAAATATCTTGAAAGTTTGGTTTTTTGTACTGAAGGTTTGACCATTCAGGTTCATTCATTGATTTCCAGGTTGAAAAAGCATCTAATCTCCAATCAGTCATCCATTTTGGTTCATTTTTTTTCTTAGAAATTGCTTTAACAACATCTTCATTCAAGCCTACAGGAAATGTTTCAGAATCTATATCTGTATAAAACCCATATTCGTACTCTTTGGTTTCAAGTTCTTTTTTTAACTCGTCTTCGGTATATGCCATAAGAATTAAGCCTTAATAACTTTTTGCAAATATACATATAAATCAGGCTTTTTGAAATAATAATACATGTTAATAAATCTATAATTATGTTATGATGTATTAGTTAAAATAATAGATCAATTACTTTACTTTTAATGTATGAATGACAATAAAAATCTAGATGAAAGTGATTTACAAAGTATTAGTGAAATAGAGCTAATTAATAGAATAACAAAATCATTTAAGACTAAGAATGATTCAACAATTTTAGATATTGGAGACGATGCAGCTATTTTAAAATTTGAAAAAAATAAACTTGCAATATCTCAAGACATTTTAGTTGAAGGAGTTCATTTCGACTTGTCATATGTCCCACTTAAACACTTAGGTTACAAAAGTGTTGTAGTTAATATTTCTGATATTATTTCTATGAATATTAAACCATCTCATATTTTAGTTTCAATTGCAGTTTCTAATAGATTTAAGGTTAAAGCTCTTGAGGAATTATATGAAGGAATTCGATTAGCTTGTTCATATTATAATGTTGACTTGATTGGTGGAGATACAACCTCATCAAATAAAGGGTTAATGATTTCTGTTACTTGTATTGGAAATACTGAAAATAATAAAATAACACAAAGAAATGGTGTAAAAGAAGATGATCTGCTTGTAGTATCTGGTGATTTAGGTGCAGCCTATATGGGTCTTCAAATTCTTGAAAGAGAAAAAAAAGTATTTGAAGTTAATCCTAATTCTCAGCCTGATTTAAGTAACTATACTTATTGTATTCAAAGACAGTTAAAACCAGAGGCAAGAATTGATATTATTAATCTTTTAGAAGAGCTTAAAATCACTCCAACTTCTATGATTGATATTAGTGACGGTCTCTCAACTGAGATAAATCATTTATCTAATTCATCAGGATTTTCTTTTCACATATATGAGGATAAAATACCTATATCAGAAGAAACAAAAAAAGCTTGTGATGAGTTTAAACTTGACCATTCTGTTGCTTACCTTAATGGAGGTGAAGACTATGAAGTTTTATTTACTGTTTCAAAACGACATGAAAAGAAAATTAGTAACTGTGAACAATTAACTATTATTGGTTCGTCTGTAAAAAAGAAAGACGATAATTGTATGATAACCAGTCTGGGTCAAAAGATCAATATAAATAGTTCAGGATGGGATTCCTTTAATTAAAAAGATTAACCTAGAGCAACATCTAGCGTCATCATAATTATAAATCCTCCTATAAATCCTAATGTAGCTATGTCGGTATATTTATCTTGCTGTGTTTCAGGAATAACCTCTTCAACAACAACAAAAATCATTGCGCCTGCAGCAAAAGCAAGAGCATATGGCAATAAAGGAGTAAAAAATGTTACAGCTAATGCACCTATAACACCTGCTATTGGTTCAACAATTGCAGATAGTTGTCCATACCAAAAACTCTTAAATTTACTAACTCCAGATCTTCTTAAAGGCATAGAAACAGCTATTCCTTCTGGAAAATTTTGAAGACCAATTCCAAAAGCTAAAACAACAGCTCCAGCAATAGAGGCTTCTGGTATGCCCGCTGCTACTCCACCAAATAAAACTCCGACAGCAAGTCCTTCAGGTATATTATGAAGAGTTATAGCTAAAGTTAAAAGTGTTGTTCTTCTCCATGGGGTTTTTATACCCTCCGCTTCTTTAAAATTTATATGAATGTGTGGCAAGACTTTATCAATTGCAAAAATAAATAATGCTCCCAATCCAAATCCAATTGCAGCAGGCATTACTTTAACAAAACCTTCTCCTGCACTCATTTCTATCGCAGGAGATAATAAACTCCAAAAACTTGCAGCCACCATAACTCCACCTGTAAATCCTAACATACCATCTAGTGCCATTCTACTCATTGTTTTAAACAGGAAAACAGTAGATGCTCCTAGGGCTGTAACTCCCCATGTAAATAAAGTTGCGTAAAGAGCTCCTTGTACTGGGTTTAGTCCAGAAAAATATTCAATAATTTGCTCCATATTTGTATCTTAGGAAACGAATATCGAAAGTAATCAAAAGGGCAATAAAATCAAATGATTTCAAAAGAAAAATATGATTATATAATTTGTGGAGCAGGTGCTTCTGGATTATTATTGTCAAACTCGATGATAAATGACGATTTCTTTAATGATAAGAAAATTTTAATAATTGAAAAGGACAAAAAAAATGAAAATGATAAAACTTTTGGGTTTTGGGAAAATAAAAAAAGTTTATTAGATGAATTAGTTTTTAAAGAATGGGAATATGCAGAATTTAAAGACTCAAGCTTTCATAATTCATTTCGTT
>SGZE01000026.1 GCA_004214015.1 Flavobacteriales bacterium
ATTTTTAAATAAAGATGATATAATTATGTGTCAACTAAATGATGCAGTTAACGGTAGAACTCGTGATGAACAAATTGATCTTGAAAGAAATCTTCCTGGTAAAACAGGCTTGATAGATACTGCTCCTTTTTTAAATTTTTTACAAGAAGTTGGATATGATAGAACAGTAAGTGCTGAGCCATTTAATAAAGACTTAAACAAAATGAATAATGAGGAGGCTGCAAAAATAACATATGATTCAATCAAGAATAGCTTCGTAAATGCAGGGGTTTTTTAGAATCTAATTTTATTTTCTAAAATTATTTTTACTCTTATCAAATACATATTCAATTATCTGCTTGTGTCTTCTTTCGAATCTTACATGACTTCCTGATGCTGTAGATCCATAAAATCTTCTTGTTGCTGGTCTCATGTTTTTTGCAACAGGGTGATAAGTTTGAATATGATTCCAAGCACCCATATTTCTTGGTTCTTCTTGAGCCCAAACTATATCCTCAGCATTTGAGAATTTTTTAATTTCAGAAATTATTAATTTGACAGGTAGAGGGAATAATTGTTCTATTCTAACAATAGCTACATTTTTTATATTATTTTTCTCTCTAAAATCTAGAAGATCGAAGTAAAATTTTCCAGTACAGAAAACCAAAGAGTCAGCTTTTTTGGGATCAATCTCTTGATCAGTTATTATTGGTAAAAATTTTGATGTATTTAACTCATCAATTTCAGATACGACTTTTGGATGTCTTAGAAGACTTTTAGGAGTGAATAAAATTAGAGGCTTCCTGAAAGTAGTGAGCATCTGTCTTCTTAAAAGATGGAAAAGATTTGATGGAGTTGTACAATTAGCAGCATACATGTTATCTTTAGCACAAAGCTGTAAATAACGTTCAATTCTAGCGGAAGAATGCTCAGCACCTTGACCTTCATAACCATGAGGAAGATAAAGAACTATTCCATTTTGTAATTTCCATTTATCTTCTGCTGATGAAATATATTGATCAATTATAATTTGAGCACCATTAGAAAAGTCTCCAAACTGAGCTTCCCAAATCGTTAAACATTTTGGACTAGCTAAAGCGTAACCGTAATCAAATCCTAGAACTCCATATTCTGATAGAAGTGAATTATATATTTTAAATACTCCTTTGTTTTTTGATTCTATATTATTAAGAGGTAAATATTCCTCCTCTGAATCTTCAGATTTCAAAACTGCATGCCTATGAGAAAATGTACCTCTCTCAACATCTTGACCTGAAATTCTTATATTAAAACCTTCCGTCATCAATGTACCATAAGCAAGTAATTCAGCCATAGCCCAATCTACCTTTCCATTTTCAAAAACTAATTTTTCTCTTGAATTAAATAGTTTAACAACTTTTCGTAAAAATGCTTTTTCAGGAAGTTGAGTTATAGATTTAGCAACATCCATTATATCACTCTTTTTAGCCCCAGTACTAAAATTCTCTAACATTATTTTTTCATCTACTCTCTTAAAACCATCCCATACTTCTTCCATAAAAGGAGTGATTTTAGTTTTATCTTTTTTCTTTGAGTCAGATAATTCTCCTTCTAACTCAGAAAAATATTCAGATTCAATTTTAGAAATATGTTGTTTTTCAATCAACCCTTGTTCAATTAATTTAGCAGCATAGATATCTCTTGGGTTGGGGTGTGACGAAATGAATTTATATAATTTAGGTTGGGTAAATCTTGGCTCATCTCCTTCATTGTGTCCATACTTTCTATAACCAAGAAGGTCAATAAAAACATCTCTATTAAATTGATTTCTATATTCTAAAGCAAAAGTTACTGCATGAATAACTGCTTCAACATCGTCAGAATTAACGTGAAGAACAGGAGAAAGAGTTACTTTTCCGACATCTGTACAATAAGTACTGGATCTAGCATCAAGATAATTTGTGGTAAATCCAACTTGATTATTAACTACTAAATGGATAGTCCCACCTGTAGTATATCCTTTTAATCTTGACATTTGAATTACTTCGTATACAACCCCTTGTCCAGCAACAGCAGCATCCCCATGGATAATAATAGGTAAAACTTTATTAGTGTTATTATCAAAATCATTTTCTAGTTTAGCTCTTGCTATACCTTGAACTATGGGGTCAACAGACTCAAGATGAGAAGGATTTGGTGCAAGATTCATGTTGATTTTTTTACCTGATGATGTAGTCCTTTCAGAAGTCCATCCAAGATGGTACTTTACATCCCCATCAAAAATATCTTCTTCGTAGTCTTTACCTTCAAACTCACCAAAAATATCTCTACTGGACTTTCCAAATATATTTGCAAGAGTGTTTAGCCTTCCCCTGTGTGACATTCCCATCACAACATCTTCTACTCCTTTCTCAGCCGCTAGATTTATCAAAAAATCAATAGCAGGAATCAGTGACTCTCCACCTTCTAGTGAAAACCTTTTTTGTCCTACATATTTTTTTTGTAAGAAGTTTTCAAAAGTATATGCTTTATTTAAGCTTTCCAGAATCTGCAATTTTTCATCCTTTGAAAAATTAGGATGATTTCCATTTACATTAATTTGATTCTGAATCCACTTAACTCTTTCTGGATCTCTTATATACATATACTCAATACCTATTGAATGACAGTATATTCTCTTTAAATGATCTATTATATTCTTTAATTTATCTGCTCCAATACCAACTATCTCCCCTGCACTAAAAACCAATTCAAGGTCACTGTTTTCTAATCCAAAGTTTTCTATATCTAGCGTAGGTAAATATTTTCTTCTTTCTCTTACTGGATTTGTAACTGTAAACAAATGCCCTCTTTTTCTGTAAGCATCAATTAAATTAACAACCTGAAATTCCTTTTTTATATTTTCAGGTACTTCAAATTTTTTCTCTTCAACAGTAATGTTTGCATTCTCTAACCCAAAGTCAAATCCTTGAAAAAAAGCTTTCCAACTAGGCTCTAGACTATCAGGTGATTCTAGGTACTGATCATACATTTCTGCAAAAAAACTTGTATGAGCCGAATTAAGAAATGAGAATTTGTCCATTCAATGTTATATAGTTAATAAAATTACAACTTGTTTTCTATGTTTCTTAATAATTTTTAGATTTTTGTATCATGTTTGCCCTAATTGATTGTAATAATTTTTATGCTTCTTGTGAAAGAGTTTTTCAACCTCATTTAAATGGTAAACCAGTTGTAATTCTATCTAATAATGATGGCTGTGTAATAGCTAGAAGTAATGAGGCTAAATCTCTTGGTATTCCAATGGGAGCTCCAGCGTTCAAATACAAAGAAATTTTTCAAAAAAACAAAGTTCAAATTTTCTCATCTAACTTTACATTATATGGAGATATAAGTAATAGGGTAATGTCTATAATATCTCGCTATGTACCAGATGTAGAAATCTACAGTATTGATGAAGCGTTTATAAAATTTGATGGATTCTCTGAAGATGAGGCTAATAAAAAATGTAGTGATATAATAAAAACAATCTTTAAATGGACAGGCATACCTGTTTCAATAGGTTTAGCACCAACTAAGTCACTTGCAAAAGTTGCAAATAGAATTGCAAAAAAATATTCTACCAGAACAAATGGCTTCTATTCAATTAACAATAATGAAAAACGTATAAAAGCTTTAAAAAATATTTCTGCTGGAGATATATGGGGTATTGGTTTTCAAAATGAAAAAAAACTTTTGAAAGTTAATGTGAAGTCTGGAATGGACTTTGTAAATCTTCCTGATCAATGGGTCAAAAAAAACATGAGTATAATAGGGTTAAAACTCAAAAAAGAGCTTGAAGGAATTCCTACTCTTAATATTGAAGAAGGAAAAATTGATAAAAAATCTATTGCTACTACTAGAAGTTTTGAATCTGAAATTTCATCACTTACTGATCTTATTGAAAGAATTACAACATTCTCTGTAGTTGCTTCTAAAAAACTTAGGAGACAGAATAGTGAATGTAATATGATTTCTGTTTTTATTCGAAGTAATCCTTTCAAGCAAACAGATGATAAATACCATTTCAGTTTAACTGGATCACTACCTTTTTCAACAAATTCAAGTATTGAAATAAGTAAATTCGCTGTGAAACTTTTAACTAAAATTTATTCTAAAAATAAATTATATAAAAAAGCAGGAATAATTCTGATGGGCTTATCTCCACAATCTAGTCATCAATTTAGCTTATTTGATCAAAATATTGATAAACAAAAAAAGCTAATGAGAAGCATTGATAATATTGATAATAAATATGGACTCTATAAAGTAAGACTGGCTAGTCAAGATCAGAAAAGAATATGGAAAATGAAGAGACAAAAACTATCAAGAAATTACACAACCGAGATTGATGAAGTTTTAATTGTTAAATAGAATATGACTAAAAACAATAATATTAAAATATTCAAACCTAATGATAAAGACTCTTTAAATAATTTATTTATTGAGGATGGAATATCGGCAGGTTTCCCATCACCAGCAAGTGACTTTGAAGAATCAAGAATTAGTCTTGAAAAGGTAGTGGTGAAGAATAAAGAGGCCACGTTCTATGCAAAAGTATCTGGAGAATCAATGAAAGATGCAGGATTAGATGATGGGGATATTTTAGTGATTGATAGAAGCGAAGAATTAAAAAACAATAAAATTGCAGTCTGCTATTTAAATGGAGACTTTACAGTAAAAAGAGTGAAAATTGAAAAGGATCATATATATCTGATTCCAGAAAATAAAAATTATGATCCAATTAAGGTTACCGAGGAAAATGAATTTATAGTGTGGGGAGTTGTAACTTATGTTGTTAAAAAGGTCTAAAGCCTTTCATAAATACCAGCTATTCCTTGTCCACCTCCAACACATGCAGTAACCATTCCGTACTTTTGATTTCTTCTCTTCATTTCTTCTAATAATTGAATTGAAAGTTTAGCTCCAGTACAACCTAAAGGATGACCAAGAGCAATAGCTCCTCCATTTACATTTACAGTTTCTGGATCAAGACCACTCTCTTGAATAACAGCAAGTGCCTGTGCAGCAAAAGCCTCGTTTAATTCTGTTTGTTCAATATCAGATAATTTTAATCCTGCTTGTTTTAAAGCTTTAGGGATTGCCTCAACCGGTCCTATACCCATATATAATGGATCAACACCACCTGAAGTACATGTAACCATTCTTGCAATTGGTTTTACTCCAAGTTGCTTTACCATTTCTTCGGACATTACTAAAACAAAAGCTGCACCATCTGACATTTGAGATGAACTACCTGCAGTTACAATTCCTCCAAGCTTAAAAGCTGGTCTTAGTTTTGCTAAAGCTTCAATTGTTGTTTCTCTCCTAACACCTTCATCCATATCTACGGTATGAGATTTAGAAACTTTTTTACCATCCTTAACAAAAACTTCTTCGACAGTTACGGGAACTATTTGATCTTTAAAATAACCATTGTCAATTGCATTTGCTGCTTTGACATGAGACTCATATGAAAATTTATCTGATGCTTCTCTTGTAATTTTGTATTTTTCTGCAACTGCCTCCGCAGTGTGTCCCATTCCAATATGATAATTCATGTTTTCAAGATTAGCCTGATAACTAGGGGCTAACTTATATCCAGTCATTGGTAATAAACTCATACTTTCAATTCCACCTGCAATAAATATATCACCAAATCCTGCTCTTACTTTACTTACTGCCATTGAAATAGCTTCAAGACCTGAAGCACAATATCTATTAATTGTTACACCTGGAACTTCTTTACCAAGAGCTCTTGCAGATATTAATCTTGCTACCTGAAGACCTTGTTCTCCCTCAGGATTAGCACATCCAACAATTACATCATCAACTTTTGTAGTATCAAGTTCTGGGACTTGACTTGAAAGATGTTTGATCACATCTACTGCAAGATCATCGGTTCTATAATTCTTAAAACCACCTCTCTTTGCTTTACCAATTGCTGATCTATAACCAGCTACTATATATGCTTCCATAATTAATTTCTTAAAGGTTTTTTATTCATTAACATGTATTGAATTCTGTCTAGAGTTTTTTGGTTTCCAAGTAAACTCATAAAACTTTCTCTTTCAAGATCTAAAAGGTATTCTTCACTCACATTTTGAGAATAAGTTAAGTCACCTCCACACATGATGTATGCAACTTTTCTTGAAACTTCTACATCATGGTCTGACATATAGTTACCAAGTTTAAATTCATTAATTGCAGAATATAACGTAGATAATCCTGCTCTACCAAGAACTTCAATATCCTGTCTGGATGATGGTGGTATATATCCTGTCCTTAGACTTAAAACTTTATCTTTTGCCATTTCAATATTTCTCATCCTATTCATACAAATAAAATCTCTGTTTGGATTTAAGTAATGAAGATCAAAAGCTTCATGGGCAGATGTTGAAACAGATGCCATGGCAATTGATTTAAAGTGATCAATTAAAGAAGGCATTTTTACATCTCCTGTATTAAAAGAATCAGATGCTCTCATTGCCATCTCTTTTGTACCTCCACCAGCAGGTATAAGACCAACACCAGCTTCTACTAAACCAATATATGATTCAGATGCATAGATTCCAGCATCACAATGAATTGCAACTTCAAGTCCACCACCCATCACAAAACCATGGGTTGCAGCAACTACAGGAACATTACAAGTTCGCATTCTCATTAATATTTTTTGAAAGCCTACTAAAAACTTTTCAATTTCATCAAAGTTTTGTTGCATTGCCATCATACCAATATTCATTAGATTGGCTCCAACAGAAAATTGTTTATCATTATTACCAATAACAATTCCATTCCAACCATCTCTTTCTGCTATATCAATTGCTTCATTAATTCCTTTTGCAATTCCCTCTCCAATTGAATTTCCTTTTGTTTGGAATTCAATACACATTACCCCATCTCCAATATCATGAACTGTACATTCTGAGTTTTTAAGTATTTGATTATTTTCTCTGTAAGCGTCAAGTAGGAAAAATGATTCAGAACTTGGAACATTAACATACTTCTTTGACTTTAAATCAAAATATTTTTTCTTACCACCTTCAAATTTATAGAATGATTCAGCACCTGAATTTTTCATTTCTGAAATCCAATCTGGTATTTCATCACCACATTTTTCAATCATGTCAATTGCAAAATCTAACCCTAGATTATCCCAAAGTTCAAAAGGGCCATGATTCCATGCATAACCAGTTCTTAAAGCATCATCAATTTGATAATATTCATCTGCAATCTCTGGAACACACATTGCTGCGTATGAGAGAAGGCATGAGTAATATTCTCTGTAAAACTTGCTTGGATTCGAATCACCTTCAACTAAAAATTTAAGTCTGCGATCAAAAAGTTCAATTGATTTAGCCTCTTTTATTACAGGGAGATTAGGCTTGATAGATTTTCTGTATGTATTTGTATCAAGATCAAGAGCTTTTATAATTGTCTTTCCATTTTCATCTTTCTCTTTGGTCTTTTCGAAATATCCTTTACCTGTTTTATTTCCTAAAAAATTATTATCAATTAAAAATTTAAATGATTTATTTTCAGGTTGATCCTTCAGTTTACTGTAGAAAGTATCAGTTTTAACATTATCAACTAAAAAATTTGTGACCTTATCACTAGTGTCTAGACCTACAATATCTTGAAGTCTAAAAGATCCTGAGCTAGGATGACCTATAACAGTTCCAGTCATTAAATCAACTTCCTCAATTGTAAAATTATATTTATCAGTAAGTTGAAGCACCTTAATTCCTGACATTACACCAATTCTGTTTCCAATAAACCCTGGAGTATCTTTACAAAGAACCGTTTGTTTTCCAAGAACAAGATCTCCAAATTCCATCAAAAATGAAGTTAAAGAAGGATCGGTATCGTCATGAGGAATAACCTCAAATAATCTCAAATATCTAGGAGGGTTAAAAAAGTGTGTTCCACAGAATTTTGATTTGAAGTTATCTGATCTTCCTTCACATAAAAGTGAAATTGGAATACTGGATGTATTTGAAGTTACAAAAGCATGATCAGATTTAAATTTTTCAACTTTTTCAAAAACTGTTTTTTTGATTTCCAGATTTTCTACAATTACTTCAATTATCCAATCTGCATCTTTTATTTTTTCAAAATCATCATCAAAATTTCCTGTTGAAATCCTCTTAGCATATTCTTTTTTATAAAGAGGGTTTGGTCTTGATTTTATCGCGTTCTTTAAAGACTCATCTGCAATTAAATTTTTATTTTTTATTGACTTATCATTTGGCTGGATATCAAGCATTAAAACATCTATTCCAACATTTGCAAGGTGACATGCAATTCCAGAACCCATAACTCCAGATCCAAGAACTACGGCTTTTTTAACTTTATAGCTCATATTTTTTTATAATAAATGCTAATCTAAATAAAATTATTTTAATTATTACCTTTACACGATAACGATAAAATTATGGACAAAGAAAATATACTAGCTAATTTTCAATCTAAAGCAAAAAATGCAGCCCCAATTGGTGGTACAATTAAATTTGAGATTGATGGAAACTCAATCTGCATAGATGGAACTGGCTCTGAAAACAAGATATTATTAGAAGATATGGAGGCAGATTGTACTATCACGATGGCTGGCTCTTTAATGGAAGATCTTAAAAACGGTAAAGTAAATCCTATGATGGCTGTTATGAGTGGTAAACTCAAAATTAAAGGTGATCAAGGATTAGCAATGAAGCTTCAAGCTTTCATGTAAATCAGAATCATCTTTCATTAAACATTTAAATAAGTGAAACGAAATCTTGATATTCTTGTTATTTCAGATTTACATCTTGGTACATACGGGTCCGAAGCTGATGAAGTTTTAGCTTACCTTAAAACAGTTGAAGCAAAAAAGATTGTCATCAATGGAGACTTTGTTGATATTTTGCTTTTTAACAAAAAGTTTTGGCCTAGCTCTCATATGAAAGTTGTAAAGTATATTCTTGACCTTATAGCTCAGGGTAAGGAAATACATTATGTAGTTGGAAATCATGACGAATTATTAAGAAAATTTTTGAATTATAAGATTAAAAATTTCCAAATAGTAAATCAAGTTGTATTAGATACTGATGAAGGTAAAGTGTGGATGTTTCATGGTGATGTTTTTGATTTTTCTATTCAAACTCAGTGGATAACAAAACTAGCCGGATTTTTATACGATTACATGATAATGTTTAATAGTTGGCTTAACAAAAAGGTAATGATACCTCTTGGTCGTAAAAGATTAAATTTTTCTAAAAATATCAAAGCCAACGTAAAAACTGCAGTTCAATATTTTAGCAATTTTGAAAGAACTGCTGCTGAAACTGCTCATAAAAACGGATACAAATATGTAGTATGTGGTCATATTCATACTCCAAAAATCGAATCATTCAATGTTAACGGTGATGAGGTTATTTATATGAATTCTGGAGACTGGCTTGAAAGTTTATCTTCATTAGAATATGTAGACAATAAATGGTCTATCTACATGCATACTCGAACTGAAGAAAAATTTAAAAAAGAAGGTTCTCGAATTGAAATGACTAACAAAGAACTTTATAAAGATCTAATCGCAGAGTTCAAAATTCTTCAGGATAAATGAAAATCCTATACGCTATTCAAACTACTGGAAATGGTCATTTAGCCAGAGCGCAAAGTATAATCCCTAAGTTAAAACAAGTAGCTGATTTAGACATAATAACTAGTGGTCCAAAGAATGATTTTTTGCTTGAAGAAGAACCTATTTTTCATTATCATGGACTTACTTTTTTTTATACTGATACCGGAGCTGTTAATTGGTTAAAAACAATCTTTTTAAATAACTATCCAAGATTTATTAAGGAGGTAATATCATGCCCTACTAAAAAATATGACCTAGTCATAAACGATTTTGAACCAGTATCTGCATGGTCCTCAAAATTTAAAAATACTAAATGCTTTGAATTGACCAATCAATACTCAATGAGTTTGAAAAATATTCCAAAACCTGACAGCTATTCTAAATTAGTTTTATCTGCAATAAAGTATATTATTCCATCTAATCTTGGATACGGATATCATTATAAGAAATATGCCGATAGAATCTTTTTTCCGATAATTAGAGATAAAGTAAGAAATCTAAATATTTCAGAGAGTAATGAGATAATTATTTATTTACCCACTTATTCTCCTTCTAAACTTGTAGAAATAATCAAACAACTTCCCAAGGGAAAAAATTGGACAATTTTTTCTCCTGACACAAAATCAAAACAAGTTATTTCTGAAGTCAATGTTGAACCATTATCTGAAGATTTATTTTTGAAAAAATTTGCTTCATGTTATGGAATTGTATGTGCAGGTGGATTTGCAACTACCTCAGAAGCTATTTTTCTTGGAAAGCCTATGCTTGTGGTTCCTGTTGAGGCTCAAATAGAACAGCAGTTTAATGCTGCAGCTCTTATGGAAGAAGGTGTTATCGTTATTGACAGATTTTCACAAAAAAATTTAGAAACTATTTCAAAATGGGTTGATTCACCATCAATTTTTAAAATAGATTATAAGGATGAATCAAAAGAAATTGTAGACACTTTAATAAATGATTACTCAAATCTAAACTAGAAGTTATTATGGAAAATGATATTGAAAAACTAAAATTTCCAATTGGAAAATATAAAGCAATTCTTGAATTTAATTTTTCAAGAACTGTCGATGACATAAAAACACTTGAATCATTTGCAGG
>SGZE01000027.1 GCA_004214015.1 Flavobacteriales bacterium
CTGCGAATTCAAAAATCTTAATTATTGAACTCAATTCACTTACTTTAAGTTTTTCTGATTTAATAAATTTCTTAACCTTATCAGAATTAGATTTAAAATAACTAATTATAGATTTTTTACTTTGTTTAAGTTTAATAGGAGTGCCTCCGTTAGAACTTATGTAAAGTTCTTCGCTTTCAACATATCTAGGGGGAAAAGAATTCTCTAAGGATGTTCTTGCAATTTTTGCTTCCATAAAAGTTTTCTTTCTTTTTAAGTAAAGTTTATCATTTTTACCATCAAAAATATTTACTAGATATCCAATAAAAGCATTTCCTGATTCAAGTCTGTATGGAAGGTACTCATATCTCTCACCATTTATTAGCGGAATAACATCTGCACTTTTAAGAAGAATAACATCTGTTTCATCCTGATATTGTGTGTCTGCCATTTCAATTTCATCTCTAAATGCATTATATCTCATGTATCCAGTGTCATTTAATTCTTTACCAAAGTATTCAAGTTTAGCAATTTTAAAATCTTTATTAAAATAATGACTTCCTTGAACGTTTAATGGTTGAGCTTTTCTTTGAGATCTATTTCCAAAATCAATTAAGGCAGATTGAGTAGCTCCTGTAATGTTATTATTAATATTACCTTGAGATTGTAGATTAAATGTTAGCAGAGTGCTAAATAATAAGATATAGGTATGTTTCATTTATAATAATTTTTGGCAAATATAATTTTAATTATGATAAAATTTTATAGTAATGATTTGTATTTAACATTTAATTAGTTAATTGTTAATTGGAAATCAATAATTCAAAAAAGTTTAAAAAATTATTCAATATTTAATTTATTGAAAAATATCAATTTGATTTTTAAATAAATCCTCTAATTTCTCTGCTTCTCTTATTTTTTTTAATTTGTTATCGTGAATGCACACCTCTGCTGGTCTTAACCTACTATTGTAGTTGCTAGACATGTTATATCCATAAGCGCCTGCATTTTTAAAACAAAGAATATCATCTTTTGAAATTTTTGAAACCTTTCTTTTTTCTGCAAAAGTATCTTTCTCGCATATATAGCCAACTATTGTATACTCTTCTTTCTGATCACTAGGGTTTGATAAATTAACGACTTCATGATATGATTTATAAAGAGTAGGTCTAATAAAGTGATTAAATCCTGAGTTAACTTGAGCAAAACAATTATTGTGGGATTTTTTAATATAATTAACCCTAGTGATAAAATATCCTGAGTCGCTTACTAGGAATTTGCCTGGTTCAAAAATTAATTTTAATTCTTTTCCAGTTTTGTTTTTAAATTTTATGTATTCCTTTTCTATTATGGATGCGTAATTTTCAAGATTGGTTTCAGTATCGCCTGAGAAGTAAGGAATCTTAATCCCTCCACCTAAATCAATACTTTCAATTCTTTTAAATTTAGTTGCAATTGAAAATATTTTTTTAATCCCTTCATCAAATTGATTATTTTTTATGATATCACTTCCGGTGTGAATGTGAAGACCGGTAATTTTAATTTTCCTTTCTTCATCCATCATAATTAAATCTTCTAAAAATTCTTCAGGTATTCCAAATTTAGAATTAGAGTGTCCGACACTTATATTTTCATTACCTCCTGCATATATCCCAGGGTTAATTCTAATTGATATTGATTGATTTGGGTAATGTTTTGCAAATTCTTTAACTGACTCAAGGCTATCAAGATTTACTTTTACCCCCAGAGATTTTGCTTCTTGAATTTCTGAAAAATCAACACCATTTGGAGTGTATAGAATTTCATCTTTATTAAATCCACATTTAATGCCAATTTTGACTTCTTCAATAGACACAGCGTCAAGACCTAATCCTAAATTTTTAATAAATTTTAAAATGGAGATATTAGATAATGATTTAGAAGCAAAATGAACTTTATAGTTGTTTAAATTTTTAAATGCATTTTGAAGTTTTCTATATTGATTTTCAATTATTGATAAGTCATAGACATAAAGAGGCGTTCCAAAATTATAAGCAGCTTCTTCGAGTTTTTTAATATTCATAAATTGAATTTAGCAATAAATATAAATCTGATTTTAAATAATTCAAATTTCTTAAGTTTTGTAGCTATATTTGTCGGCATGAATTTACATGAATATCAAGGCAAACAATTACTAGAAAAATTTAACGTTTCAATTCAAAAAGGCTATGTCGCTAATACTCCAGAAGAAGCTGTGGATTGCGCTAAAAAACTTTCAGATGAAACAGGTACAAATATTTTTGTAATTAAGGCTCAAATTCACGCAGGTGGAAGAGGAAAAGGAGGAGGGGTTAAAATTGCAAAAAGTCTTGAAGATGTTAAGAGGATTTCATCAGAAATTATAGGCATGAATCTTGTAACTCCTCAAACTTCAAAGGAGGGAAAGCTAGTAAGAAAAGTCCTTATTGCTGAAGATGTTTATTATGACGGAGATTCCGATAGAAAAGAATTTTATATTTCCGTATTATTAAACAGATCTTCATCAAAAAACATGATTGTCTACTCAACTGAAGGTGGGGTAGATATAGAGGCTGTTGCAGAGAATACTCCTGATTTAATTTTTAATGAGGAGATAGATCCTGGGACAGGTATCCTCCCTTTTCAGGCAAGAAAAATAGCATTTAACCTTGGACTTCAGGGCACAGCATTTAAAAATATGATCAAGTTTGTTACTAATCTATATAACGCATATTCTGAATCTGATGCTTCTTTATTTGAGATAAATCCAGTTTTAAAAGCATCGGATGATAAAATAATAGCAGTAGATTCTAAGGTAACAATTGATGAAAACGCTCTATTTAGACACAAACATTATGAATCAATGAGAGATCTAAATGAAGAAAATCCAGTAGAAGTAGAGGCTAGAGAAAATGGCCTTAATTATGTAGACTTAGATGGTAATGTTGGTTGTATGGTAAATGGAGCTGGACTTGCAATGGCTACTATGGATTTAATTAAGCTTGCAGGTGGAGAACCCGCAAACTTTCTTGATGTAGGAGGTACTGCAGATTCAGAAAGAGTTGAAAAAGCATTTAGACTTATTTTACAGGACTCTAATGTTAAGGCTATATTGGTAAATATATTTGGCGGTATAGTAAGATGTGATCGAGTAGCTGAAGGTATTGTATCAGCTTATAAAAATCTAGATAATATTAATGTCCCTATTATAGTTAGGCTTCAGGGTACAAATGCAGATAAAGCAAAAGAAATAATCGATAGTTCCGGGTTAAATGTTCTCTCTGCTACTGCGTTTGATGAGGCTGCAAACAAAGTTCAAGCTGCCATTAACTGACATAAAGTCATTATTTTTTATTTTTTAACGCCATTTTGGCACTATTTATTAAATGGTATTCTATTTGAATATTATTTAATGAATTTATAATTCAAATTGTTTAACTAAAAAATAAAAATATGAGAATAGTAAAATATAATAATAACAATAATTTTCCTTCATTAATGAACCAGTTTTTTAATGAGGATTTTGGAATGAATCTTATTAATAGAAATCATTCTGTACCATCTGTTAATTCTATTGAAAATAATGACTCTTTCGAAATTGATCTAGCTGTACCGGGAATGAAGAAAGATGATTTTAAAATTGAATTAATTGATAAAGTTTTAATTATTTCATCTGAAAATTCAAACACTATTGAAAATGATAATATGAGATTAAATGAATTTAATTATTCATCTTTTCAAAGATCCTTTAGAATTCCCGAGTCAGTCGAACTAGATAAGATAAAGGCTAATTATAAAAATGGAATCTTAAAGATTAAATTACCAAAGAAAAAGGATAGTATTACTAAACCTAACAGAGTAATAGAAATAGGATAAACATTCAGGTTAATAATCTGTGAATTAGGTGCACTTTGTGCACCTTTTTTATTTTAATTTCTTTTTTAAGAATTCTATTTTATCTCGAAGATCTGCTGCTTTAAGAAAATCAAGTTTTTTAGCAACAGTCTCCATTTCTTTCCTCAATTCTTTTATTTTACTTTCTATTTGATTTTTATTATGATAATCTTTGATTTCTTCTTCGAAGTTATCATAACTAGTGCTAATAGTTTCAGGAGTTTGTTCAAAAGTATTGCTAAAAGCTTTTTCCATCTGTTTTGGAATTATATTATTTTCAGTATTGTATTCTTCCTGTTTTCTTCTTCTATATTTAGTCTCCTTTATGGTTTTATTCATACCATCAGTTATTCTATCAGCATACATTATTGATTTTCCATTAATATTTCTAGCTGCCCTTCCTACAGTTTGAATTAATGACCTATGACTTCTTAAAAAACCTTCTTTATCTGCATCTAGAATAGCTACCAATGATACTTCAGGAAGATCTAACCCTTCCCTTAATAAGTTTACACCAACCAAAACATCAAAAATTCCTTTTCTTAAATTTTGCATAATCTCAACTCTATCTAGAGTGTCAATATCACTGTGGATATAATTAGCTCTTATTTTTGATTTATGAAGAAATTTTGTCAACTCTTCTGCCATTCTTTTAGTTAATGTTGTTACTAGAACTCTTTCATCTTTATCAACTCTTTGAAGAATTTCCTCTATTAAATCATCAATTTGATTTTCAGATTTTCTTACTTCTATTATTGGATCAAGAACACCAGTTGGCCTAATTATTTGTTCAACAATTAACCCTTCAGATTTTTTTAATTCATAATCAGCAGGTGTAGCACTTACGTATAACACATTGTTTTGAATATCTTCAAATTCTTCAAATTTTAACGGTCTATTATCTAACGCAGCAGGAAGTCTAAACCCATATTCAACTAAATTTTCTTTTCTACTTCTATCTCCACCATACATGGCATGAACTTGAGGCACAGTTACATGACTCTCGTCTATTACCATTAAATAGTCATTTGGAAAATAATCCAATAAGCAAAAAGGTCTAGTACCTGGATCTCTTCCATCTAAATATCTTGAGTAGTTTTCAATTCCAGAACAATATCCAAGTTCTTTAATCATCTCCAGATCAAATTCAGTCCTTTCTCTTATTCTCTTAGCTTCTATATTTTTTTCTATCTCATCAAAATATTTTACTTGTTCTTCTAAATCAAATTCAATGCTATTAATTGCAGATTTAATACTTGATTCTGATGTAACAAAGATCATAGCTGGAAAAATTCTTAAATTTTCAAAGTTTTCTATTTTATTACCAGATAAAGGGTCTATCGATTCTATACTTTCAATTGTATCTCCAAAAAAATTAATTCTGTAGTAAATATCTGAGTAACTAGGAAAAATATCTACAACATCGCCTTTAACTGAAAAACTTCCCCTATTTAGTTCATTTATTGATCTTGAGTATTGACTTTTGACAAATAAAGTTAGAAGGTTAGAGATTTGAATTTCATCATCAATTGATATTTGAATAACATGTTTTTTAAACTCACTTGGATTACCAATCCCATATATACATGAAACTGATGCTACAACAATAATATCATCTCTACCTGAAAGTAATGATGAAGTTGCGCTTAGTCTATATTTTTCAATTTGCTCATTTATTGATAAATCTTTTTCAATATATAATCCAGATGATGGAATATATGCTTCGGGTTGATAATAATCGTAATATGAAACAAAATACTCAACAGCATTATTAGGGAAAAAGCTTTGAAATTCAGAGTAAAGCTGAGCAGCTAAAGTTTTATTATGAGCTAATACAAGTGTTGGTTTTTTAATTTCTTGAATGACATTTGCTACTGTAAATGTTTTACCAGACCCTGTGACTCCTTGAAGAGTTACATGATTTTGATTAGTATTAAATGAATCAAGAATACTTTTAATTGCTTTTGGTTGATCTCCAGTAGGTTTAAATTCTGATGTTAGTGAAAAACTCATTAATCTATAAAGGTATCATCAAAGTCTAACTCGTCACTATCTTCTTTAACAGAATTGATATCAAAAATATCAGAAGGTGGGTTTTTGGGAACCTCTCCTACTGAATTAATACATTTATAACTATCTATTTTAACAGATTCATCAAGTTCATATAATTCAATAAAAAAAGTCCAGTAATTTAGAAAATCATAGATGTAAATTAGTTTATCACCCTTTGATAGAAAGAAGTTTGAAATAGGAGTATTATCCATAATTAGATCTAGTTCATCAATTTTAAAGATTTTAATTTCATCAAGTTGTTCCCAATTTTCATTCGAATGATGAAATGTTGAAATTTCTGAAGAATCAAATCCAAATTCACTTGAAATAATTTTGCTGAACTCTATGAGGGTTATATTAGAATCAATAACTATATCCCTAAGGACATCTTCCTCTACGTTTAATATTATTCTAAATTTTAGTTGCATTTTTTTTTAAGTTATATAGTGATAAAAAATAAAATTGAAGTCCAATAATCAATGTAGAAATTAATAAGTGTATTGGTTGAGATGAAAATGGAAAATGAAAGTAGTACATTATCACTCCTGTCAATATCTGAAGAAAAATCAATGTGATTATAGTATAAATCAATTTAGATTGTATATCTAAATTTTTAAGTTTTAAAAAGATTAAACTATTAATTAATACAATTGCCCACGTAAAACTTCTATGAAAACTAAAAGTATTAGTTATATTTTCAATCCATTTATTCCTTTCAGTATAATTAAAAAGTTCCATTTGAATATCAATAAATTTTCTAACCTCTGTTCCAGTTAAAATTTGAATGACTAATAATACTATTGAAATTATAATTAAAATGGATACATTTTTTGGTAAAACTGATGGTTTTATTGGTTTTGATAAAGCTAATATTGAAAATAAAATAAATAAAAGTACAACAGCCATTAGCATATGAATTGTAATAGTGCTAGCAGTTAAATTACTATCAACTACTGTTTTTCCAAGCCATGCTTGAAATAAAATAGCAACTAGTGATAAAATCGATAAAAGAGTTATACTCTTTTTACTTCTAAAAAACTTCAATGAATAAATAAATAAAACCAGTACAGATAATCCAGCAACAGCTCCAATTAATCGATTAATATATTCTATCCAAGTGTGATAAACATTGAATTTTGAATAATCGTGCTTAGTATACTTATTCCAATTTGAAAGATTAATCTCTTTTTCTGAATTGAAATTATCAATTGCATAAAATAAACTTTCACCAAGAATAATTATTTCATCTTTATTGTATTGATGATTAGCTTTCCAATCTAATTGACTCCTTTCGATTGGTGGGATAAGATATCCAAAACATTTTGGCCAATCTGGACAACCCATTCCACTTCCAGTCATCCTAACTATACCTCCTGCTAGAATAACTAGATATACTATTATTATTGAAGTTAGTGTAAGATTATATATTTTATTCATCTTTTAAACCCAACGATTTTCCAATTTTAATCATCAATTCAAATGCTTCATTATAGTCATTTTGTATTTCACCATCAAGAATAGCATTTTTGATTTTTTCTTTAATAATGCCAATTTCTTTACATGGCTTAATTTTATAGTGTTCCATTACAATTTCTCCTGTAATTGGAGGTTGAAAATTTCTTATACTATCTCTTTCTTCTACATCTGTTATTTTTTTTCTAACAATTTTGAAGTTATTTTGATATTTAATGGATTTCTTAATGTTCTTTGTTGTTATATCTGCCTCACAAAGGGTAAGTAAATCATCAATTGAATTTCCTGCATCGTAGATTAATCTCCTTACTGCAGAATCTGTTGCTATATCTTCAGAAATAACTATTGGTCTAGAGCTCATCATTACAATTTTTTGGACATATTTTAAGGTTTCATTAAGCGGAAGGCTTAATCTCTGAAATATTTTTTTAACCATCTTTGATCCAATATATTCATGTCCATGAAAAGTCCATCCAATCTTTTTGTCAAATTTTTTGGTCGGGGCTTTACCTACATCATGAAGAAGTGCTGCCCATCTAAGCCAAAGGTTACTTGTGTTTTTTGATATATTATCAACAACTTCAAGTGTATGATAAAAGTTATCTTTATGTGTTTGACCCTCCACTTCTTCAACACCTTTTAAGTCAATTAGTTCTGGAAGAATATACTTAAGAAGATTCATTTTTTCTAGACTTTTAAAACCAATTGAAGGATTGTCAGACATTAATATCTTATTTATTTCATCAGAAATTCTTTCAGGGGAAAGTATTTTTAATCTATGAGAATTTTTTATAATTGAATCTATAGTTTTTTGATCAATATTAAAATTTAATTGACAAGCAAATCTAACTGCTCTTAGCATTCTAAGAGGATCATCTGAAAAAGTTTTATTAGGCTCTGAAGGAGTAACTATAATCTTTTTTTCTAAATCTTTAATTCCTCCAAAGGTATCTATTAACTCTCCAAATTTATCTTTATTTAGAATGATTGCTAAAGTATTTATAGTAAAATCTCTTCTTAACATATCATCCATAAAGCTTCCAGATTCTACACTAGGATTTCTACTATCCTCAGAATAAGATTCTTTCCTTGATCCAACAAATTCAACTTGATAATCTCCATAATTTATCATAGCAGTACCATATCTCTTAAAAATATTGATTTTTATTTTAGAATTTATTTTTTTTTGAACGGCCTTTGCTAAATCAATTCCTGATCCAATACACATTATATCAATATCTTTCTTTATTGATCTATTTAGGATTAAGTCTCTTACAAACCCTCCAACTATGAATGATTCTAAACCTAATTCGTCTGCTGAATCAGAAATAATCTTGAAAATATCAGGACTAAGAGAATTGAGTATTGTTTTTGAGTATGAATTCATCTTATTTTTAAAATAACTCCATCTTCTTGTAATTTTAAAATCCTAGACGATGAATTCGAGTTTTTGTTTTTTTCATGTTTAACTACATAGTCAACATTATTTTTAATTTTAGAATTAATTTCACTAAAATTTAAAGGTAATTTTTCTCCTGATATATTAGCAGAAGTTGACACGATAGGTTTTCCTAGAGAATTTATTATATCTATACAAAAATCATTATTTGGAACTCTAAATGCAATAGAATTTAATTTTCCTAAAACATATTTTGAAACTTTGCTAGGATTATCAAAGATAAAAGTAGTAGGTTCTTCTTTGGAAAGTTTTTCAAGTTTATCAACTTCTTTAATTGACACATATTCCTGAATCATTTTAAAATTTGACGCTAAACAGATTAATGATTTTGAGTATTCTCTTTTTTTAATTTTAAAAATTTTTTCAACTGCAATATTAGATAATGCATCACAACCTATCCCCCAAATTGTATCAGTTGGATACAAAATTGTTCCTTCAAATTTTAGGACATTTACAGCATTTATAATTTCGTTATTCAATTTTTAATAATTTTACATGTAAAAGTATTGAATTTAATTCTAAAGACCTTTAATTAAAATATTCAAAAAGTTAGAATCTTGTTAAATACCCAACATACAAAATACATTGGTATAGACTATGGATTAAAGAGAACAGGTGTGTCTATTTCGGATTATAATAAAGTTATTTCTTTCCCATTAGATACTATTGATACATCTACATTAATAATATTTTTAGAAGATTTAATTCCAAATGAAAATATTGAAAAAGTAATTATAGGTAAACCTATAAACTTAAATAATCAATTACATGAACTTGAAAATGATATATTGCAGTTTATTGAATTATTACAATCTATTTTTCCTAAAATTATTATAGAAAGGGTTGATGAAAGATACACTTCTAAAATTTCAAGTTTTATTATTAGACAATCTGGGGTAAATAAAAAAAGCAGAATGAATAAATCAATTATAGATAAAATTAGTGCATCTTTGATTCTTGAATCTTATTTAATAATGAACAAAAAATGATTGTTCCAATAGTTGCATACGGTGACCCTATCTTAAAACTTAAAGCTAGTGAAATTAGTTCCAATGAATTAAACAAAATTGGCCCCTTAATTGATGATCTTTGGGAAACCATGTATAATGCCAATGGAGTTGGAATTGCTGCACCTCAAATTGGTGTTTCTAAAAAAGTTTTTATTGCAGATTTTTCTTTTTTTAAGGATGAAGAAGGTTTTAATGAAAATGAATTATTGAAAATGCAACAGGTATTTATAAATCCTGAAATAGTTAATGAAACAGGTGATGATTTTGTTTATCCAGAGGGTTGTCTTAGTATTCCAAATATTTCCGAAAATGTA
>SGZE01000028.1 GCA_004214015.1 Flavobacteriales bacterium
AAATTTTTCTGATCACGGAGCTAATAGACTAGGAGCATCTGCGTTAATGCAAGGTTTGGCTGACGGTTATTTTGTTCTTCCTTACACTATAGGAGATTATCTATCTGAAGAAATCAGCACTGGTAAAATATCTATTGATTCACCTGAATTTGAAAAATGTGAAAAGGCAGTAAATGATCAGATTGAGAAATTAATTAACAATAATGGAAAAAATTCTGTTGATTATTATCATAAGAAATTAGGTAAGATAATGTGGGACAAGTGTGGGATGTCAAGAAATGAAAAAGATTTAAAAACTGCCATAAAAGAAATTCAAGAACTAAGGGCAGATTTTCATAAAAATGTAAAAATACCAGGAAATAAAAACGAGTATAATGAACAACTTGCAAAAGCAACTAGAGTTTCAGATTTTTTAGAATTAGGTGAGCTATTTGCAATTGATGCTTTGCAAAGAAATGAGTCTTGTGGTGGACACTTTAGAGAAGAATTTCAAACTACAGATGGTGAAGCTATAAGAGATGATGAGAATTTTAAATTTGTGTCAGCCTGGGAGTATAATCAAGATCCATCCAAACCAATTCTTAATAAAGAAGGGCTAGATTATGAGGAAATTGAAATAAAAACAAGATCTTATAAATAATTATGAAAAATATTTTAAACATTCTTCTATTGTTCAGTTTTCTGAATATGTATTCACAAAGTAACTTATCTGACAGACAAATACCATCAGATACGAATGTTATTACAAATCATTCAACTACAATTTTAGGAAAAAAAGTAAATTACTCTGCTCAGATTGGAACACAGCCTATTTGGGATGCAAACGGTGAAGTGATTGCAACTCTTCATTATACTTATTATAAGAGAACAGATATAGATAATAATACAAATAGGCCATTAGTTTTTTCATTTAATGGTGGTCCTGGCTCAGCGTCTATATGGATGCACATGGGATATACAGGTCCTTATAATTTAAAAATCGATGATGAAGGTAACCCAATTCAGCCATATGGATATAAATCAAATCCTTACTCAATATTAGATGTTGCGGATATTGTTTTTGTAAATCCAATAAATATAGGTTATTCTAGAATTCTTAAATCTATGACTAAGAAAGAAGCTGCTGATAAGTTCTTTGGAGTTAATCAAGACATTGAATATTTAGCAGAATGGATAAGCACATTCACAACACGAACATCTAGATGGAAATCACCTAAATATCTTGTAGGTGAAAGCTATGGGGGTGTTAGGGTAATGGGTCTTGCTCATGAACTTCAACAAAACCAATGGCTCTATTTGAATGGAGTTGTTTTAGTTTCACCTGCTGATTATGAATACTTTTACTCTGATGGAGATGTAATTCAGTTAGTTGGAGACTTTCCATATTTAAGTGCAACTGCTTGGTACCACCAGAAATTACAAATCGAATATCAATCATTAGGATTAGAAGAGCTAATAAAGATTTCTGAGAAATTTGCTTACAATGAATTGCTTCCTGCTATTGCAAAAGGAGGCTTTATAGATAGTGAAACAAAAAATGAAATAGCAAAAAAGATTGAAGATTTAACCGGTGTTAGTTTCGAGGATATAATTGATAATAATTTGAGAATATCACCTTCTTTTTTTTGGAAAGAACTCCTAAGAGATGAAGGTTTTACAATTGGTAGATTAGACTCTAGATATAAGGGGATTGACAGTAATGATTCTGGAAATTATCCTGAGTATTCTCCTGAACTTAGTGCGTGGGATCATGCATTTACACCTGCAATAAATTCTTATATAAAGGAAGTATTAAATTTTGAAACGGACATTAAATATAACACTTGGGCTAGAGGAGAATTATCTGTTAGACCTTGGAATTCAGATAATATTAGGATTAGAAGAAACTTCAGAGAAGCACTAGCTGAAAATCCATTTTTAAATGTTTTAATTCAATCAGGATATTATGATGGAGCAACAACTTTTTCTGCTGCTAAATATACAATGCAACAAGTTGATCCTTCTGGCAAATTAAAAGACAGATTTACATTTAAGGGATATGAAAGTGGACACATGATGTATCTTAGAAGAGAAGATTTAAAAAAATCAAATCAAGATTTGAGAGATTTTATATTAAAGACAATAACAACAAATAAATCTGCAAAATATTAACATGAAACTTTTTCTTAAAATATGGAGACAGTCTAATGCAGACTCTGATGGAAATTTTCAAAATTATGAAATTGAGGATATCACCCCTGATATGTCTTTTCTTGAGATGATGGATGTTCTTAATGAAAAATTGATTATTGAAGAATTAGATCCAATTGCTTTTGATCATGATTGTAGAGAGGGTATTTGTGGTAGTTGTTCTATGTTTATAAATGGAAGAGCACATGGTCCTGATACAGGAATTACAACATGTCAACTTCACATGAGAAAATTTAAAGATGGAGACTCAATAGTTATTGAGCCGTTTAGGGCAAATTCATTTCCAGTTATTAAAGACCTAGTTGTAGATAGAACCTCTTTTGATAGAATTCAACATTCTGGAGGTTACATTAGTATTAATACATCAGGTAATACTCAAGATGCTAACACAATTCCTGTAAGAAAAGAAGATGCAGATAATGCATTTGATGCTGCAACCTGTATAGGGTGTGGTGCATGTGTTGCAACCTGTAAAAATGCATCGGCAATGTTATTCGTTTCTGCAAAGGTTTCACAATTTTCATATTTACCACAAGGAAAGGTTGAAGCTAAAGAAAGGGTACTCAATATGGTTAAACAGATGGATGAAGAAGGTTTTGGTAATTGCACCAACACAGGTGCATGTGAAGTTGAATGTCCAAAAGGAATTTCAATTACAAATATAGCTAGAATGAATAATGAATACTTAAAAGCTAAGTTATGATCTATTTTGACTCTAGAATCATCTGAATAAAGGTTCCAATAGTTTCTCTTCCTAGCCATCTTCCTACTACAATCATGTTTTCATCTGGAATTATTACGATATAGTTACCTCCAAATCCTGCACCGTAGTATACATTAGTTGGAACATTTTTCCAATCTGAAGTAGCATAATCTTCGCCTTTTTCAGAATTAATCCACCACATATACCCATACTCAGGATTAGTCTTCGAAGGAGTGATTGATTTTTTTATCCAGTCTTTAGAAATAATTCTTTTATCGTTCCATATACCATTATTTAAATATAAAAGCCCAAATCTTGCATGATCTTCTGAATTAATAAATACACCTCCACCATTATGACCTCCACCTGAAACAGATTGAACCATTAAACCATCAATATTTACCCATGAGTTTTCATAGCCATACCATCTCCAGCTATCAGAAGCTTCAATAGGATCCATTATATAATTTTTTAGAACCATCGGTAAAGATTTTCGATATACCTGAAGAAGTGAATAAGCTAATACATTAACTCTAACGTCATTATATTTATAATAAGTTCCTGGCTCTCTTTGTACTTCTGTTCTCCAATCATCTATATTTTTTCTTCTATCAGGCCTGTCTTCCCAATGATTAATACCAAAAAGATTTCCATGCCAATCTGATGATTGATTTAGAAGGTGTTCCCATGAAATTTTACTATTCATATTACCGTCAAAAGTTTTATCCCATATATAATCAGAAACAATATCCTTTTCAGATTTTATTAAATTTTTATCAATTGCAACTCCAGTAATTGCTGAAAGATAGCTTTTTGTAACACTAAAAGTCATATCAACTCTTTTGGTGTCTCCCCATGATGCTATGATATATCCATCTTTAATAATCAGCCCATTTGATTCACCTCTTTTTTTAGTAGGCCCTTTAATATTATGGTATGGTTCGGATGAAAATCCTTTTAATATTTCAACTCTTAAATCCTTATTTCCATTATTTTGATTTTTAATTACAAAATCAATTGCTTTATTAATTTTTCTTGAATCATATTTGAAAAATTCTGGAGATTTAGTTTCCCAAGTTCCTTTAGTTGGAAAGTATAAGTTCTGTGAATTAACATTCAAAAAGAATAGAATAGCTAAGATTGATAAAATATTTTTCATTTATTTTTAATTTATAGAATCCTTAACGGACATAATTTGATTCAGGTTAAAAGTTTCATTAAGATCCCAGTTAGCCCTTACTTCTAGTTCATTTGAAAAATAATAAACACGTTCTGGTTTAATTTTTTTAAGATAATTTCCGGTATCCCATTTATCATTATTGTTAGAGTCTTCAATTAATCTGAATATATACTTTCCTGGTCTAACATAGTTAAAGTTATAAGTAGCATCTTGATTTACATTTTTAAACACTCTAATTACGTCCCCATTGCTATCAATCATTTGAAGAATAAATTTAGAGCTACTATTCCTAATTACATCGAGATAAACATTTCCATAGTCTTCCAGTGATTGACTAACGACATTATATTGTAATGTATCATTAGACACACCTCTAACATCTTTTATTGCTTCAGGTAGAATAAATACTCTATAATTGTCAGAAGGTGAGACTTCAAATTCTATATCAATTTGATCTAGATTATCATTAATTGAAGTAGTAAAGGGAACAATTAAAGAATCAATATCTCTAATTGTTATTAGAGAATCTTCAATATTTTTTAAAGGAATATTTGATGAGAGTTTAAAAGTCTCTTTAAGATGAATAATATTAGCTGTTTTAGGACTGATGCTTAAGGAATCAATTAGTGTATCTTTTGCCCTATCAAACTTAACTGTTACAAGTTTGGTAGTATCCTTTTCAATAAGATTAAAATTTAGAGAATCAAAGCTATTTTTGGATAACCAAAAAATAAGGGTGTCTTTTTCATTTTCTTTAGTATATGTATAATTAACACTATCAGGTATTGAAGATTCAATTTCAATATTTTTTAAATCAAGTTTTCCGTAATAACCAAACCCTATTTTTTCACTGTTAATGAAATGGGGCTTATCCCAGATTAAAGATGTTTCTTCTTTAAATAACTTAAAATTAATGATCGAGTCACGAGGAAGAGTAATAAGTGAATCAATGAATCCAATTTTGTCATAAAATGGGTCAAAAAAGTAATTGTTGTCAATATCTTTTAATGCTAATATTAAGTATTTTCCTTCTTTAATATTTTTGAATTGATATGAGGTAGAGTCTAATGAATTTGAAATATAAGTAGGACGATTATTATAAATTATTGAATCATAAAAAATAGAATCAATTCTGTAAAGATGAATTGAAATATAATCATCAGTCTCTTTATCAAAAGCATCAGATATATTTCCTCTAACATATAAAGAATCAATTGTTTCTCCGGTAGAGAACACATAACTAAAAAAAGTAAGGGGATTACCTTCATTGTTATCTTTAATGCTATTGCCAAAATTAATTGAATAAGTAGTTTCAGTTTCTAAGCTATCTATAAATTCTAAAAACACTTTTTTAGTCACACCATTAAGAGGCTTAACTTCATAAGAACTCTTATTAAGAGGAGGGGAAATAATTAGTTGCTCATCTACTTTATCTAATTTAACAAATTCATCAAATGTTAGTCTAATTTCTTTAGAGTCAAAGTTTGTTGAATTAATTTTAGGGCTAGCATTAATAAGAACTGGCGGGATACTATCAACTGGTCCTCCAGTTGGAGAGCCACGCTTAGCACATCCATTGATTACTACTATTAATAAAACTGCAGATATTAATTTTTTCATTGTATCAATTCATTACAAATTAACGTATTTAAAATAGTAAAAAGAACTATTTTTACAATATACTAATGGATAAAGACGCTCTAAAAAAAATAATATCACACTCAAAAGAATATGGCTTTGTATTTCCATCAAGTGAAATATACGAAGGTCTAAATGCTATTTATGACTATGCTCATAATGGAGCTTTACTCAAAAATAATATTAGAGAATATTGGTGGAAGTCAATGGTTCAGCTAAATGAAAATATTGTTGGAATTGATTCTGCAATTTTTATGCATCCTAAAACTTGGATTGCATCTGGTCATGTTGATGCATTTAATGATCCTCTTATTGATAATAAAGATTCAAAAAAAAGATATAGAGCTGATGTTTTAATTGAAGATCACATTGAAAAATTAAACACAAAAATTTTAAAAGAAATAACTAAAGCAGAAAAAAGATTCAAAGAAAATTTTGATAAAAAACAGTTTATTGAAACCAATCCAAGAGTTTTGGAGATTAATAAATCTATTGAAGATGTAAAGGTTAGAATGGTTTCTGCATTTGAGAATGACGATTTGAAGGCAGTTAAAAAACTTATTGATGATCTAGAGATAAAATGTGCAGTTAGTGGAACATGTAATTGGACAGAGGTGAGACAATTTAACTTAATGTTTAATACAAAGCTAGGTGCTTCTGAGGACTCTAGTATGGATTTATACTTAAGACCTGAAACTGCTCAAGGAATTTTTCTAAATTATTTAAATGTTCAAAAGACTTCTAGAATGAAAATACCATTTGGGATTGCACAAACGGGTAAAGCATTTAGAAACGAAATTGTTGCACGCCAATTTATCTTTAGAATGAGAGAATTTGAGCAAATGGAAATGCAATATTTTATTAAACCTGGAACTCAAGAAGATTGGTTTAAAAAATGGAAGAAAAATAGGCTTGATTGGCATCTTAATTTAGGAATAGACCCTAATTCTTTTAGATATCATGACCATGATAAACTTGCTCATTATGCAGATGCAGCATGTGACATAGAATTTCTTTTCCCATTTGGATTTAAAGAACTCGAGGGTATTCATTCTAGGACAGACTTTGATTTAAAAAGTCATGAAGAACTATCTGGAAAAAAACTACAATATTATGATCCAGAGCTAGAAAGTAACTACACACCATATGTTCTTGAAACCTCTATAGGTCTTGATAGAATGTTTTTAGCAATAATTTCGAATTCTTTTAAAGCTGAATCTTTGGAAGATGGATCATCTAGAAACGTTATGAGTATTCCAAGACCTCTAGCTCCAAATAAATTAGCTTTTTTACCATTACTTAAGAAAGATGGTTTACCAGAATATGCTAGAAATATTATGAAAGAGTTCGTTCATGAAATAAATATAGTTTATGATGAAAAAGATGCTATTGGAAGAAGATACAGAAGGCAAGATGCAATTGGAACCCCTTATTGTATTACTATTGACCATCAAACTTTAGAGGATGATACTTTCACTATAAGAGATAGAGATTCTATGGAGCAAAAAAGAATTAATCTTTTACAATTATTAAATATTGTTGACTCTGAATTAACAATTAAAAGTTTATTAAAAAAGCTAGACAATTGAACATTATAACCTATAATGTAAATGGAATTCGTGCTGCAATGAAAAAAGGTTTTGTTGATTGGCTCATAAAGGAATCTCCTGATGTAATATGCATTCAAGAAACTAAGGCAAACAAAGATCAAGTTGAATTTGATTTAATCGAAAACTTAGGCTATCATACATATTGGTTTTCTGCTCAAAAAAAAGGATATAGTGGAGTGGCAATTTTTTCAAAAATTAAACCTAATCATATTGAATATGGAACAGGGATTGACTACATGGACTATGAAGGAAGAACATTAAGGATTGATTTTGATGAAGTCTCTATTATAAGCTTATATCTACCATCTGGAACTAACTTAGATAGGCTTGAATTTAAATTTAGATTTATGGATGATTTCAAAGAATATATATACTCTTTGAACAATAAAATTCAAAATTTAGTTATATGTGGTGATTATAATATTTGCCATAATTCAATAGATATTCACGATCCAATAAGAAATAAAAAAGTATCAGGCTTTTTACCAGAAGAAAGAAAATGGTTAGATTCATTTTTTGGAGATAGATTCATTGACTCATTTAGATTTATAACTAAAGATCCACATCAATATAGCTGGTGGAGTTATAGAGCTAATTCAAGGGCAAATAATAAAGGATGGAGAATAGATTATAATGTAGTTTCCAAATCTTTGGAGAATAAAATCCTTGATGCTAAAATTTTAAGTGATGTAGTTCATTCAGATCACTGTCCAGTAAAATTAAAACTTAAGATTTAATCTTCAATTAGTTTAAGTGCTTCATCAATATATGTAAGAACATCTCCTGAAACACCAGGACCTCCAAGATCAATGTCCCTTTGCCCTAATCTGGTGATAATTAATTCTTTTTCAGGAATCATAATTACATATTGACCTTGATGACCACTCATTAGTGAAACATTTAACCCTTTATATTTTTTTAACCAAAGACCAATTCCGTATGCATCAAAATCATCGAGGAAAGGCTTCATAGATGATTTTACAAAAGCAGAATCGATAATTTGATTTCCATTCCAGTTACCATAATTTAAATAAAGCTTTCCTAATCTTGAAAAATCACGTGCATTTGAGTGAAAACAGCAAAAGGATTTTATATTTCCTCTTTTTTTACTATCAACTTGCCAGTAAGCATCGTTATCTGGGTTAATTTTAGACCAAATTTCATCTCCAAAAAATTTATCTGTTTTAATTCCAGAAGCTCTTTCAATTAAAATTGATAAAAGTTGGGTATTGCCACTAGAGTAATGATTTTTCTCTCCAGGTTTTTCAATTATTGGCTGATTTAACATTAATTCTTCAACATCTGAAACAAAATATTGTTTTGCAACAGGGCTAAATGGATCGGATGTACCTTCATCCCAATCTAATCCAGAAGTCATACTTGCTAGATCAATAATTCGTACATCACTGGCAAACTCTCCTTTAAGTTCAGGTATATAATCTACAACCTTATCATCAAGACTATTAATATATCCTAACTCTAGAGCTTTACCCATCATCATAGAAACAAGAGTTTTTGCCATTGAAAAAGAATTTGAAGATGAATTAGATGAATATCCCTTATAATATTTCTCGGCAATAATTGTATCCTTATGGATCACAACATATGCAACTGTTCCAAATTCCTTATTTATTTGCTCAAATTCATCTGAGAAAGTATCAACTAGATTTTCGCTTTCATTCCAGGGAAATTTTTCATCGTTAGCCTTTATAGTTTTATAATCAAAATATTTTAAATCGTCAATAAAAACTGTTGTCTGACCATTTAAATAAACCACGCGAATACCTTTTATAAAATACTCTAGATTTAGAACATAAACAGTGGAGAATATTATTGCAATTGTTACTAATAAAATTTTTATTGTTTTCATTTCTTTTCAATTTGTGAGTCAACAATTTCAGTAAAAGTTTGTTGAGGCTCTAATTCTGGATCTTCTTTCTTTTTTCGGTTAATTGATCCTTGAATCATAATAAGCATTGAGGCAATAATAATTACTAAGAGAACTTTTTCATCTACTATATTACTTTTTTGGATATCATAGTCAGCTATACTCAAAAATAAAAGTATTGTAATTAATCCTCTTGGAGAAAAATATAGAAGTGGTTGTGATTCTTCATCATTTATAACTATAGATAGATAAAAATATCTTACGCCATACATAATAAGTAAAACTGTTGCGCCAATAATATATGGTTCAAATTCTACAAAGCTTTCGAGTGGTATAGAAAACCCAAAAAACAAAAAGAAAAAAGTTCTAACTAAAAAAGTTGATTCTGCTGTTAATAAATGAAATTCATGAAGATCAGATTTTCCAACTTTATCAGTTTTAATGTATTTTTTTAAACTTTTGGGAATAAGGTTTTTAAAGTTTGATAAAAATATTCCAAAAATAAAAATTAATACTAATGAGGGAAGCTTTAAGAAATCTTTCCCTATCTCATATGCTAGTATTAAGAGGGCAAGAATAAGAAAGAACTTAACATGATGTTCAATCCTTTGAATAAGTTGAAAAAGAAGATAAGTTATAGCGATTGAAATTATTATAATTAAAAAAATCTGACCAATTAGAGTTATAATAGGTTCAATTCCAATAAGAGGTTCACCTTTTTCTGCTTGTCTAATTGAATAATAAAAAAACATAATTCCAAGTATATCAGAAAACGTTGATTCATAAACTATAAATTCTTTATTCTTTGTAATTAATCCTGAAGCTGAAGGAATTGCAACAGCACTGCTTATTATTGATAAGGGTATTGCATATATAACTGATGTTGGATAA
>SGZE01000029.1 GCA_004214015.1 Flavobacteriales bacterium
AAGTAAGGAAAGGATAATTCCAATTTTACCTAAACTTAAAAAATCTCTTAAATACTACAGGGAAATTAAGTCAAAATTTACAAGTAATACTTCGACTGAGTATTTATTCATTTCAAAAAATGGTAAACAATTATCTGAAAAATTTGTTTATAGAACTGTTAATGAATATTTCAAATTAGTTTCACCTAAAATAAAAAAAGCCCCTCATGTTTTAAGACATAGTTTTGCAACTCATTTAATTAATGAAGGTGCAGATATAAATTCAGTAAAAGAACTATTAGGTCATTCGAGTTTATCAGCTACACAAGTTTACAGCCATACTAGTATGGAGAGAATTAAAGAAGTGTTTAAAAATTCTCATCCTAGAGCTAAATAATATTTGAAAATTTATTTCTTTTTACTTTGTTTGAGGAGAAAAAAGCATTTATTTTGCAAACAGTTTTTTATAATAAGCCGATGTAGCTCAGCTGGCTAGAGCAGCTGATTTGTAATCAGCAGGTCGTGGGTTCGAGTCCCTCCATCGGCTCTTTGAAATTTTGATATTGGGGAGATACTCAAGCGGTCAACGAGAGCAGTCTGTAAAACTGTTGGCTACGCCTTCGTAGGTTCGAATCCTGCTCTCCCCACAAATTAATGCGGGAGTAGCTCAGTTGGTAGAGCGTCAGCCTTCCAAGCTGAATGTCGCGAGTTCGACCCTCGTCTCCCGCTCAACTTTTTTGCCGATATAGCTCAGGGGTAGAGCGTTTCCTTGGTAAGGAAGAGGCCACGAGTTCAAATCTCGTTATTGGCTCAATTTTTAATCACCAAATCTTACTAAATGCTTATTGAAGTTTTAAAATCCAAAATTCATAGAATTAAGGTTACTGATGGAAATCTTAATTATGTAGGTAGTCTAACTTTAGATCTAGATCTAATGGATAAAGTAGGCCTTATTCATGGAGAAAAAATTCAAGTTCTTAATGTTGAAAATGGAGAGAGATTAGAGACATATGTTATCCAAGGTGAAAGAGGTAAGGGAGAAGTTATTGTAAATGGCCCTGCAACTTTCAAAATAAAAAAAGGAGATTTAGTAATTATAAATAGTTATGCTCAAGTTGAATTTGAATTAGCTAAAAATTTCCAACCTAAACTCTTAATATTTGATTAAGTTTTCCTTATTGGATCTGTTCTGTTTGCTTTTTTTTATATTTAAGTATGAACAAGCTTTTTAAATGGTCTTTGACTGTTGCTTTAGCAGGATTTCTTTTTGGATTTGATACTGTTGTAATATCAGGAGCTGATCAAAAGCTCCAAGATTTGTGGGGATCTTCAGATATTTTTCATGGTTCTGTTGTTATGGCAATGGCCTTATGGGGAACTGTCTTTGGCGCAATCTTTGGAGGGATTCCAACAAGAAAAATTGGAAGAAAAAATACACTAATTTGGATTGGAATATTTTATTCAGTCTCTGCTATTGGATCAGCTTTAGCAAATGATCCATTTATCTTTGCAGCTTTTAGATTTATAGGTGGAGTAGGTGTTGGTATTTCAGGTATTGCTGCTCCAGCTTATATTTCAGAAATTGCACCTGCAAAAGACAGAGGTAAGCTTGTTGGTTTATATCAATTTAATTTAGTCACAGGTATTTTGATTGCATTTTTATCTAATTACTTGTTAAGTGGTATTGGTGAAAATGATTGGAGATACATGATGGGTGTTGAAGCTCTACCTGCCTTGCTATACACCATACTAGTTCTATCTATACCAAAAAGTCCGAGATGGCTTTATTTGAATAACCAACAAGATGAAGCAGAACAAATAATAAGGGACGCTTACTCCAAAGAGGATGCAGATGAATTAATTGGTGATATAATAAAAGATAAAGAATCAGGTGTGAAGTCAGAATCAATTTTCCAAAAGAAATATAGTTTTATTCTAACACTTGCTTTTTTAGTTGCAGCCTTCAATCAATTTTCTGGTATTAATGCATTTTTGTATTATGCTCCAAGAATATTTGAAGAAGGGGGGCTTGGCCAGAGTGCAGCCCTACTTAATAGTATTGGCATAGGACTAACTAATGTAATTTTTACATTTATAGGTATTAATCTAATTGACAAGCTAGGTAGAAGAGTACTCATGTATATAGGTTCTATAGGGTATATAATTTCACTTACCTTAATAAGTCTTTCATTTATTTTAGAGTGGGGCGGTATAGCACTTCCTATTTTTCTCTTTCTATTTATAGCATCTCACGCAATTGGACAAGGGGCTATAATTTGGGTTTATATATCAGAAATATTTCCAAATCATATTAGAAGTTATGGTCAGTCATTTGGAATTTCTACTCACTGGGTGTTGGCTGCTATTATTCCATCTTTTGTACCTTTTCTATTTGGATGGATAGGCCCTGGAATTGTATTTGCATTCTTCGCCTTTATGATGTTGCTTCAGTTACTTTTTACTCATTTTATGATGCCAGAGACAAAAGGTGTATCTCTTGAAGAATTAAGTAAAAAATTAATTAGAAATTAATTTCTTTTACCAGAACATTGCATATAAGAAGGCTGTAATAAGAACAACACTAAATGCGCCAATATTGAATGTGCTATTAGTTGCAAATAATTCTTTTGTAAGGTTGATACCTTTTGAATCATCTTTGTTGCCATCTAGATAACTGATAAATGCAATTAAAGCAAGAGTAACTAGACATGTATAACCCATCTGATGCATAAATGGTAATTCAACAAAAATAGATGCATCACTCCAACCTTTTGGTGCTACTTTGAAATACATGGCTATAGGAATAGATAAAATAGCTCCCCATATAGCTGCATTATTTGTAGCTTTTTTATAAAATAGCCCCATTAAAAATACAGCTAAGATTCCGGGGCTTACAACTCCTGTATACTCTTGAATAAATATAAACACCTGACCAAGACTTCCAAGTTGAGGTGCTATAATAATTGCAATAATTAGTGCAACTACAGCTGTAATTCTTCCAACAGAAACCATTTGGGCATCCGTAGCATTTTTGTTAAAGTGAGACCTGTAAATATCCATTGTAAAAATAGTAGAAGTAGAATTTAACATAGAAGCAAGCGAAGAGACAATTGCAGCAGCTAATGCAGCAAGTATTAATCCTTTCACTCCAACTGGAATAAAGTTTTTAATTAACCATGGTGCAGCATTATCATTTGCAATATTTCCAGCAGCTCCAATAAATCCAGGATCTACAGAGGCAGCTGTAAGAACTCCAGAGTCATCCAAATTCATTACATATGCTATGATTCCAGGTAATACAACAATAACAGGAATTATTAATTTTAAAAAGGCAGCAAATACAATCCCTTTTTGACCTTCAGCAAGACTTTTTGCGGCTAATGTTCTTTGAATTATATATTGGTTAAATCCCCAATAATATAAGTTAGCTACCCATATACCACCAATTAGTACGGCTAGTCCTGGAAGATCCCACCACGCATCACCACCATTTGGTTTTATAATTTCACCTTTGGATAAAATCATGGAAAATCTTTCAGGTGCTTTTTCATAAACATATTTCATTCCATCAATAAAATTCCCTGAATCAGTGACATTAGCAAGAGCAAAATAAGTCATTAATAATCCTCCAAATATTAAAATCACCACTTGTATTACATCTGTCCAAGCAACTGATGCAAGACCACCCCAAAGAGAATATGCAGCTGCAAATAAACCAAGTCCTATAATACTGTTTAACAAAATAGATCCATCTCCAACACCAATAATTGTATCTAAAGCTTTGCCTCCTAAAAATAAAACAGTTGTTAGATTAACAAAAACAAAAAGTGCAATCCAAAAAATAGCAAGTATTGTTTTTAGATTTGTACTAAATCTTTTTTCAATAAATTCTGGAATCGTATATAAACCTTTTTCAATAAAAATTGGAAGAAAATATTTACCAACTACTAACAAAGTTATTGCCGCCATCCATTCATATGAAGCTATAGCTAATCCAAGAGCAAACCCTGAGCCTGACATTCCTATAAATTGTTCTGCAGAAATGTTTGCTGCAATCAAAGAAGTACCAACAGCCCACCAAGGAAGTGATTTGCTGGCAAGAAAATAATCTTCAGCATTTTTTTGTTTCCCGTCTTTGTCTCTTGAAACCCATAATCCTATTGCTAGTATTGTGACAGCATAGAGTCCAAAAATTAAATAGTCTAAAAATTCAAAAGTCCCATTCATATTATTTAATTGGTTTTTAAGGTTGAAAAATTTTTGATGATTCTAATTAGATATTTTATAAAATTAGAATTTTTGTTTAATTTAAAAAATTATAGACCAATTGATTAAGGGTATTAATAAAAAAAATAAAAATAGTATAGCACTAATAATTGCTAAAAGAATTTTAATAAGTTTTTTTATAGTTGTTATTATATTCATTCTACTTTTTTATTTCTTAGGGATATTGTAGAGCAAAACTTTGTAAATTGAAATAATAATATTTTATAGATGAATATTAAAGATTTAAAATCTAATGAAATTATGCCAGGTTTTCGAGGTAGAATTATTCATGGATCTGATTTTACATGGGTATACTGGGAAATAGACAAAGGTTCCAGTTTGTCAGAACATAATCATGTAAATGAACAGTTAATGCATGTGATAGAGGGTGAATTTGAATTTACAATCGATGGAAAGAAAAACTTATGCAAAAAAGGGTCTACATTTCTTATACCTTCGAATGTTCCTCACTCGGGAAGGGCAATTAGTGATTGTATATTAATGGATGTGTTTAGTCCAAGAAGAGATGACTTAGGATGAAAATAGACTTAGCAGGAAAAAAGGCTCTAATAGGGGGGAGTAGCAAAGGTATTGGTTTAGGAATAGCATCTCAATTAGCTGAATCTGGAGCTAGTGTATGTCTAATGGCGAGGAATAAATCTAAATTAGAGAAGATTATTAATCAACTTCCTAATTCTGAGAATCATAGTTATTTAATAGTAGATTTTTCGAATTTCGAAGAATATAAAATTAAAATTGAAGCATATTTAGAGAACAATCAAGTAGATATTTTAGTTAATAATACGCAAGGACCTCCAGCAGGAAATTCATTATCTAAGGATATTGATTCATACCAAGAAGCCTTCGACTTATTATTCAAAAGTATAGTTTATACAACATCACTTATAGTTCCTAAGATGCAAAAAAATAAATGGGGTAGAATAATTAATGTTACTTCAGTTTCAGTCAAAGAACCTCTTAACTATCTTGTTTTATCAAACAGTATAAGATCTGCTGTTGTAGCTTGGGCTAAAAGTCTATCAGTTGATGTTGGAAAAGACGGAGTTACTGTCAATTCAATTTTAACTGGATATTTTGACACTGAAAGAATTAAAGAATTAAATAAAGAGAAATCAAAATCTTTAAATATATCTGAAGAGGAGGTTCTAGAAAAAATGAAATCTTTAGTACCAATTAACAGATTAGGTAAAACTGAGGAGTACGGATATCTTGTATCTTTTCTTAGTTCAGATAAAGCTTCTTATATAAATGGAGCTTCAATTCCAATTGATGGAGGTCTTTTAAGATCCTACTAGACATCATCATATCTACCAGGAGCTAATAATCCACTAATTAATGAAAAGACAGAATTAGGTATAACTTTTAATAAGAATACAATAATTTTCCATGTTTTAGTTGGAACAGAGACTTTCTTCCCTTTTAACATCGCATCTACTCCTTCTTCTGCAATTCTTTTTGCACTTTTCTTCAAAAAACCGGGAACACTATCCATTTCTTTTTGAACACCACTTGCAGTATGAAAGTTTGTTACTGTATATCCAGGACAAACTGCAGTTGAGGTGATGCCATATTTATTGTAAAAACTTAAAGATTCACTAAATCGATTCATGAAGGTTTTGACAGGTCCGTAAAGAGATTGAAGGGATGAAGCTGGGGCAAATGCTGCTACTGAAGAAACTATCATTATCCTCCCACCTTCGTTTGCAATCATATCATTAATATATTTCTTTGTAAGAGCAATTACTGATGTTCCTAAAACTCTTAAACACCTTTCTTCATCCTCCATCGAATTTTCATGAAACGCATTCGGCAAAGCATATCCAGCATTATTAACTAGTATACTCACGTTATATTTTTTTTGACTTGTAAATTGATAAATTTCATCAGGAGATTCAATCAATGTTAAGTCAGAGGAAAAATAGTCACACTTAATATTAAAATTCTGAATTAATTTTTTTGATGTTTGATCTAATTTTTCTGTTGTTCTAGAAACCAATATTAAATTGTATCCTCTTTTAGCAAGATTTTTTGAAATCTCAAGTCCTATTCCTGATGTTGCACCTGTAACTAGTGCATATGTGTTTTCCATAAAGCAAATCTAAGTAATTAGTTTAATTTTGCTCTCGAAATGAAAATTGATATTAGAAGTTTAACAGAAAATCAAATTATAGAGTTTTTTCTTGATAAAGGATTTGATTCATATAGAGGTAAACAAGTTTATGAATGGATTTGGAAAAAATCTGTTTATTCATTTGATGATATGACAAACATATCTAAGGATTTAAGGGTCATGTTAGATACCCACTTTGTAATAAATCACATTGAAGTTGATAAAATTCAAAAAAGCTCTGATGGAACAATTAAAAATGCTGTAAAACTTTTTGATGACTATACAGTAGAATCTGTTTTGATTCCAACTGATGACAGAACTACAGCATGTGTTTCTTCTCAGGTGGGTTGTAGCCTTGATTGTAAATTTTGTGCTACATCAAAATTAAAAAGAATGCGAAATCTTAATCCTGACGAAATTTATGATCAGGTTGTAACAATTAATAATCAAAGTCTAAAATATTTTAAAAGACCTCTTTCAAATATAGTTTTCATGGGCATGGGTGAGCCATTAATGAATTACAACAACCTAATAGAATCAATTGAAAAAATATCATCAGACAAAGGACTTAATATGTCTCAGAAGAGAATTGTAGTTTCAACTTCTGGAATTCCTAAAATGATAAAAAAACTTGCTGATGAAAATTTAAAAGTTAATCTAGCGCTTTCACTTCATTCAGCTGTGGAAAAGACTAGGAATCAAATTATGCCATTCTCAACAAAATTTTCATTAGAAGATATTAAAGAGTCTCTATTATATTGGTATTCAAAAACAAAAAGAAGAATAACATTTGAATATATTGTATGGAAGGGAATAAATGATACTGTTGAAGATGTAAATGCATTAGTAAGCTATTGTAAATCTATTCCATCAAAGGTTAATCTAATCGAATACAATACTATTGGTGATAAAAATTTTATATCTGCAACCGATAACATCATAAACCTTTATAAAGATTTATTGGAAAAAAATAAAATTACTGTGACAGTAAGGAGGTCAAGAGGAAAAGATATTGATGCAGCATGTGGTCAATTAGCAAATAAAGAAGTTAACCTAAATTGAAGCAATCATTTTCTTTTACTTCTAGATGCTAATATTAATGCATTGTATGCATTAACTATTTTTCCAGTTTTAGATAAAGATTTAAATGGTATATTTTTTTTTCCAGAAATTGTTACATTAAAGTCTATTTCAATTCCACTCTCTAATATAATCTCCTTTAGCTTTGCAGCTGACAACCAAGGGAAATATGATAACACCATAGATGCAACTCCAGTCAATGCTGGAGCAGCCATTGAAGTTCCGCTTTGAAAATCATATTTATTATCGGGCATTAAAGAATATATGTCATAACCAGGAGCAAAAATATCTACATTATTTTGTCCAAAGTTTGAAAAGCTTGCAACAATATTTTCATTATAGTTAATTGTGCTAGCTCCAACATTTATAAAATTATTTGAAAACTCTGTTTTTCCCAAATATTGATCATTAGGATAGTTTTCATTAGAGTTAATATCAAGATCTTCTGTTTCATTACCTGCAGCATGGACGATTAGAACATTATTTTGGGCTGCATATTTAATAGCATCAATTACCCATTCAGGATTTGTGGAATATGATTTACCAAAACTCATATTGATAATTCTAGCTCCATTATCAACAGCATATCTAATTCCTAGGGCTATATCTTTATCATATTCATCACCATTTGGAACAGCTCTAATAGCCATAATTTCCAGATTATTATTAACACCATTATTACCAATTGAATTATTTCTAATACCACCTATTATTCCAGACACATGTGTGCCGTGACTTTCAGTGCTTTTTGAGTGTTGAACTCTTGAATCACCATAAGAGACATCTCTTATGTCATATATGTTATCGCCAACTATTGATCTGCCATTAAAATTAGTATTGTAGTGATAGTTTATTTGATCAGAGAAATATTCAACACCTTCTAGTAAATAATCAAGATCTATATCTAAAGAATCAAAATATGTTAATAAATCTATAGACTTTAATAATGTGCTATCATTTGATTTAATATTTGCCAAATCTAATTTTGAAAATTTATCTTTCCCTAAATAGTTAGATATATGATTTGTAGATTTTTTATAATCCTCAGTAATCTCCTTGTAATATTCAAAATTTCTTTCTGCAATTCCTTTTTTGATATTTATATTATCAATGGCTGAATTATATCTTCGATTATTATTTAAACTATCTCGAATAATTCTTGTCATTTCAAGAGTTTCATTATAGGATTCTCCTAGAAAATTCCAGCCATTAATATCATCGATATAGCCATTTTTATCATCATCAATTAAATTGTTTGGAATTTCTTTATCATTTACCCAAATTAAATTAGTAAGATCTTCGTGATTTGTATCGATGCCTGCATCAATTACTGCTACTATTACTTTTTTAGCTTTTAAGTCTTTGACAAGCTCTTTGTATGCTCTTTCAACACTCATTCCTGGAACTGAATCTTTTTCAAGATCAAGATTATGCCAGTTTTTTTTTATTACATCTTCAAAATTAAGTTTTGAAGTATTAGGTAATGAAGTTAAATAGTCGTTAGAAAATTTGATTGAACTACACGAAAATGTTAGAAGTGTAATAAAAACTAGAATGATTTTCTTCATTGAAATTAGTTGGTGTGGTTTAGCTTGTCTTTTAATTTAGAAAGCTTCAGTTTTCTCCACCAGGCTTTGTTATGTTCTCTTTGAGATTCTGCTCTGTGGATTTTCTTATTTAGTTTATTTATTTTTTTTTGAATATATGATTTTCCCATTTCTTTCATAACTATAAGTTACGAAAATGAATTGAAAATTATCTAGATTTTCTATTATCAATAAAGCTTTTTATAAAAATAATCATAGCAATCAATGAGGTTGTTATCATAATGATAACTCTAGCTAGTCCGATACCGCCCCTTTCAATTGCTCCTGGTAGAACTTGAAAACAAAGTGCCCCAAGAATTATAAGTGTAAAGAGAACAATAAGGTGAGCTGACATCTTTACAAGTTTTTCTTTATTAAGAAGTGCTCCAAGACTAAATAAGATAATTCCAAAAAAGAAAGGTATTAGTGCTGTTACTGAATTGGTGTCAATATAACCCCATATTGACATAGTAAATAGAGAAATTGAATTTACAGTATTAAACTTTTGAATGCTTTTGATTTCCATTTTATTTAATTTTTCCAAATATATTATATCTATATCTAGCAATGAAATCATAAACTAGATTTCTGATAAAAGTTGGAAAGATTTTGATAAAAAATGAAGTTTTTTTAAAGTTAATTTTATCTAACATTAATATCACGGCTTCAGATTTTTTCAAATCTCTATTTCCATCTTTAACGATAACTGTATTTTTTATATCTAATTCTTTGTCTTTTAATAAATTGTTTGGAAGGAATGTTAAAGAATTATTCTTATCATTTTTTTTAGCAAAACTCACAGCGTTGTAGCATAACCTGCAATTAGGATCATAATATACATTAACGTTGTTAGACATTTATTTATTCTTATTTGCGGAGTAAGCAATTATTAATGAGCTGATAAGTAGAGATGAGGCAGGCAAAGATTTTATTAATTCATCTCCTACACTCATATGCATGTATAC
>SGZE01000003.1 GCA_004214015.1 Flavobacteriales bacterium
TCTCGATCATATTTTGAAATTTGATATTGAGGAAGACTTGCATTATACTGCCATGAATTAGTTCTATTTGCATACCATATATACCTATCATTAACTCCTACTTCAGGTTGAACTATTTTTAAAGATGATGGCTTATCAATTAACTTAACTCCACTTCCTCCATCCTTATGATACATATGCAACTTAAGGTTTCTTCTTCCTTTAGAAACGATTAAATAGTCTCCATCTTTAGACCAATCTGCAAAAGCAGTCTGATTATCTTTTTCCTTTGTTATTTGAATTGAATCGTTTGAACTTAAATCTCTAATCCAGACATTATTTCCTCCACTTTTATCACTTACATAAACAATTGACTCTCCATCAGGAGAATACTTTGGATGAGAATCAAATGCCATTCCTTTAGTTATTCGCTTAGCTTTACCTCCAGTTATTGGCATTGAATAAATATCACCAAGAAGATCAAAAACTATTGTTTGTCCATCAGGACTTACATCCAAAGACATCCATGAACCAGTATTTGTATTCAAATCATAAAATCTACCAGGTTTAATAGGTAAATTTTTATTAGATTTTTCTTTCTTTTCTTTTTCTTCAGTTTTGTCTTGAGCAAACATAATATTTGAGGAAATCATGAAGATTAGAAGTAAATAAATAACTTTTTTCATAAGATGTAGTTTTTATAAATATAAATGTTTTTAAAATTCTTTTAACACTTGTGATATAAGTAATTAGTTATATTTGATTCAAAATTAATCTAAATTAATGATTATGAATACTTCACCTTTTGTCCTATTCTTATTTCTATTTTTCATAAATAATATACAAAGTCAAAACTATTGGCAGCAGGAGGTAGATTATAAGATTAATGTAGATGTAAATGCAAAAAAAAATTCTTTTAAAGGAGATCAAAAGATAGTATATACAAACAATTCACTAGACACTTTAAATAAAGTCTTTTTTCATTTATATTTTAATGCATTTAGAAAAGGTAGTGATATGGCTGTAAGATTAAATAATGGAGATGATATTAATACTAGATTTGATGTAGATATAAGTAAATTAAAGTCAGAAGAAGAAGGATTTTTAAATGTTAGCAACCTTAAACAGGACAATATTAATGTTGAAACATATTTATCAGACACAATTTTAGAGGTAACGCTTGGTAACCCTATTTTGCCTGGAGACTCCTCTGTGTTTACAATGGACTTTAAAGGTCAGATTCCAATAACTATTCGAAGAGCTGGGAGAGATTCTCCAATGGGAGTGAAATTTTCAATGGCTCAATGGTATCCAAAAATTTCAGAATATGACTATGAAGGTTGGAATACTGCCCCATATACTGGAAGAGAGTTTCATGGTGTTTGGGGAGACTTTGATGTTACTATTAAAATTGACAAGGAATATATAGTTGCTGGATCTGGATATCTTCAAGAAAGTGACCCTTCAAATTTTAAGCTTGGCGTTCAGTCTGGACAAAAGAGGATTTGGAATTTTCTAGCTCCAAAAGTTCATGATTTTACATGGGCTGCTGATCCTGATTATATTCATGATATTTTTGAAGGAGAAAACGGAGTAAAATTAAATTTCTATTACAAAAATGATCCTGAAATAATTGAAAATTGGAAAGCTTTGCAGCCAATTACTGGTGAGCTTTTAAAATTTTTTAATAAACATATTGGAATTTATCCATACAAGCAATATTCAGTTGTTCAAGGAGGAGATGGTGGAATGGAATACTCTATGTTAACTCTTGTTAATTCTGGTAAAGATTTTGTTCCCCTTGTAAGTGTGACTTCTCATGAACTAGCACATGCATGGTTCCAAGGAATACTTGCTACTAACGAGATGAATCATGAATGGATGGATGAAGGTTCAGCAAGTTATTTTGGTGATTTAGCTGAGAGCTTTGTTCTTGGTTCTGATTTCTACAATAGTATAAGGAGTTCATATGGAAGGTATATAAGTTTAGCAAATTCTGGACAAGAAATGCCACAATCAACAAATGCTAACAGATATAAATATAACAGAGCATATGAATCTACTGCATATTCAAAAGGATTTGTATTCTTAAGTCAATTAAGGTATATAATTGGTTTGGAAGCTTTTAACAAAACAATAAAAAATTATTTTGATACATATAAGTTTACTCATCCATTACCAAATGATTTAAGAAGAATTGCTGAACAGTCATCAGGAATTCTATTAAATTGGTATTTAACAGACTGGACTAAAACAACAAATAAAATAGATTATGCAATTAATCAAGTTGAAAAAGTTAAAAATAAATCTTTAGTTACATTAGAAAGAATTGGTTTAATGCCTATGCCTCTTGAAGTATTAGTTACATTAAAAGATGGAACAAAGGAATTTTATTATATACCTATTCCTTTAATGAGAGGTGAAAAGAAACAACCTGAATATGCTAAAAACTGGATACAACTTAGAGATTGGTCATGGGCTTCTAAAAAGTATAGTTTTGAGATAAATCATAAATTAGAATCTATTATATCTATCGATACAAACCCTACTGGACTTATGGCAGACACGGATTATTCAAATGATATAATAACATTTGAATAGAATGGAAAAATTATTATTAATATTTGAGAATATTTCTTCTGTTAACAGAGCTTTGATAATGGTCTCTGGTATTACTTTTTTCTGGATTATAGAAGGTATTGTTCCTTTTAAATTTCTTGATTATAAAAAATGGAAGCAATCTATTCCAAATTTCCTTTTAACTATAACTACTATTGTTGTAAACTTTTTTTTAGCTTTTATGCTGGTCTATGCTTCAGACTGGACAAATGAAAATAATTTTGGTTTATTACATTTATTAAATTCCACTACTCTGCTGAGTATAATTATTGGAGTTTTATTACTTGATCTAGTTGGAGCCTACCTCCCTCATTTAGTTCAACATAAAGTTAAATTATTATGGCACATACATATTGTTCATCATACAGATCAAAATGTAGATACAACTACTGCGAATAGACATCATCCTTTTGAAAGTATAGTTAGATTTATATTTACACTTATAGGTATAATTATTTCAGGCGCACCTATCGGATTAGTTTTAATGTACCAATCATTATCTGTTATATTTTCGCAATTTAATCATGCTAATATTCAAATTTCAGATAAAGTTGATAAAGTATTAAGTTATATAATAGTATCACCTAATATGCATAAAGTTCACCATCACTTTAAATTGCCATACACTGATTCTAATTATGGTAATATTTTTTCTTTGTGGGATAGATTATTCGGCACTTATATGGAGTTAAATAAAAATCAAATTATTTATGGAGTTGATACTGATTTAGATGAAATTCAGAATTCTAAATTTATAAGTTTAATTGAAAGACCTTTTAAGAAATGGTCAGAATATTTTAACTAAGTTTCTCAATCTCTGAAACAATATCGTTTAAATTAAATGTAGACTCTGCTCCATTTAACATATCTTTAATTTTGAAAATGCTTTTCTTGAATTCATCTTCACCAATTATAACAACATAATTAATTCCCTTTTGGTTAGCATAATCCATCTGCTTCTTAATTTTATTATCAGAAGGATATATTTCACATGTGATATTTTTTTCTCTTAATTTATCTATGAAAACTGGCAGTTTATCTATTTTATCCAGCCCAAAGTTTAAAAATAAAAAGGATTTTGAGGAATCCAACTCATTTGGGAATAAGTTTAATTCATCTAGTAATAAACAGATTCTATCAAAACCAAAAGATATACCAAATCCACTTAGACGAGGATTTTTTTCTTGAACTAAATTATCATATCTACCTCCACCCCCAATTGAGCCAATATTAAATTCATCTGGAGATGAAACCTCAATGATTGTTCCTGTATAATAGCTAAGACCTCTGGCAAGTGATAAATCAAAAGTTAGATTAACATTATTTAAATTAAATTTTTGAGAAGTATTAATTATTTTTTCTAGAAGATCAACCCCATCAATAGAAATATTATTTGAAGTAAACTTAGATCTAATACTATTGATTTTATCCTGATTTGAACCCTTTAATTCAAGGAAGAATTTCAATTGATTAATTGAGGAATCAGAAATATTTTTTTCTGTAAGCTTCTTAATTACTCCTTCGTATCCAATTTTATCAGACTTATCAAGAATAGGTGCAATTTCATTTACACTATCCAAATTCATTAACTGAGATATTCCATCTAGAATTTGTCTATTGTTGATCCTAAGATTAACTATTGGCATAGATAATCTTTTAAAAACACTATCATAAATTTTAATACACTCTACTTCATTTAAAAAATTAGATTCACCTATAATATCGACATCACATTGAAGAAACTCTCTATACCTACCTCTTTGAGGTCTCTCTGCTCTCCATACTAATTGTGTTTGAAATCTCTTAAAAGGAAATGATAAATTATTTAAATTTTGAGAAACGAACCTGGATAAGGGAACAGTTAAATCATACCTTAAAGCCTTGTCAGAAAGAGAGTTTGAAAACTTGGTAAGTTTATTGTTTTTTAATGCTTCTGTATCAGCTTTTTTAATTTTATCTCCAGAAGAAAGAATTTTAAACATTAAGTTATCTTCTTCATCACCATACTTACCAGTTAGGGTTGTTAAATTTTCAAAAGAAGGTGTTTGAATTTCTTGAAAATTAAATGCTTTAAAACAATTTTTTAAAATATTTAATAAGTACTCTCTTTTTTTTAACTCAAAAGAGGAGAAATCTCTGGTACCCTTAGGTGTGTTAAGTTTTTGAGACATCAAAAGTTTATTTGATAATCAGAGTGAAAGATAAAGTTATGAAATTATTTCTTTTCAGCCTGAAGCTCAAAATTTAACTGAGTAGAAACTTCCCTGTGAAGTCTAATACTAGCTTGGTATTTACCAATCCTTTTAATTGATTTACCAGGTATTGAAATATTTTCCTTTTCAACTTCAATTTTCTTAGACAGAAGGCTTTTTGCAACATCTGTATTAGAGATTGAACCAAATAGTTTACCATCAGGACCAACTTTAACAAGTATTTGAAGTTCTAGTTTAGATATTTTTGTAGCTAATTTTTCAGCTTCATCAATAACTGATTTTTCTTTAAAAGCTTTTTGCTTAAGATTTTCAGCTAAAACTTTTTTTGCAGATTCAGTAGCAAGAACAGCCTTACCAGTCGGAATTAAAAAGTTTCTACCATATCCAGCTTTAACTGAAACTAATTCATCTTTGAAGCCAACATTAGCAACATTTTCTTTTAGTATAATATCCATAATTATTTTAATAAGTCTCCAACGTATGGAAGTAATCCAAGATGCCTAGCTCTTTTCACAGCTACTGCTACCTTTCTTTGATACTTTAATGATGTACCTGTTAATCTTCTTGGCAAAATTTTACCTTGTTCATTAATGAACCTACCTAAAAAATCTGGATCTTTATAGTCAACATATTTGATACCTGATCTTCTAAACATACAATACTTCTTAGCCTTTGTAGTATTTATATCTAAAGGAGATAGATATCTAATCTCACCTTCATTTTTGATTTTTGATTGTTCTTCAATACCTGCCATAATTAACTAGCTTTTTTTGTACTTACTTTTTTTGTACTTCGATTTCTTCTTTTCTCTGCCCATGCCATAGCGTGTTTGTCTAAAGTTACAGTTAAATATCTCATAACAGTTTCGTCTCTAGTAAAGTCAAGTTCAACAGATGAAACAAGATCAGCTGGTGCAGTATATTCTATAAGATTATAAAACCCACTATTTTTATTTTCAATAGTGTAAGCTAACTTTTTTAAACCCCATATTTCTTTACTAATTATTTTAGCCCCATTAGACTTTAAATACTTTTCGTATTTGTCAACAGTGTTTTGAACTTGCTCTTCTGAAAGTGCAGGGTTTAAAATAAATACAGTTTCGTAGTTTTTCATCTTAAAATCTTAGGCCGCAAAATTAGGTTAATAAATATAATCTGCCAAATTTATTTTAAGTAAAGTAAAAGCTATATTGGGTCAACATCTACAGTAATTCTTACGCTCCTATATTTAGATATTGAATCAAAGCTTTTTATGATTGATTGAAAAATACTTCTAAAGTTATTAATCTCATTTAAATCTCTCAATTTTACAAGAAATTCTTTATGATATTTATTCTTAATTCTAGATATTTCTGGATATACAGGACCAAGTACTATTCCATTAAAATTATCTCTTAGTACTTTATTTAGCCAATCTGATGAACTATTTAGTTTTTCATAACTCTTATCTTTCAAAGTAATTCTTATCAATCTAACAAAAGGAGGATAATTATAATCTTTTCTCTCAATAAGTTGATTAGTATACATCTTCTTGTAATCATTATTAATTACGTTTTTAATAATAGGATGCTCAGGTTGATAAGTTTGAAGAAATACTTTACCCCTATCACCTGACCTACCCGATCTGCCTGCTACCTGAGTTAAAACTTGAAAAGCTTTTTCATGAGCTCTAAAATCTGGAAAATTTAGAAAGTGATCTGCATTTAGAACTCCAACAAGGTTTACATTTTTAAAATCAAGTCCCTTAGTTATCATCTGAGTTCCAATTAGTATATCTACTTCATTATTAGCAAAAGAATTAATTATATTATCAAATGACCATTTACCTCTAGTAGAATCCCAATCCATTCTTTTACTTCTTACAGTTGGAAATATTTCTTTAATTATTTCCTCAATTTGTTGAGTACCATCCCCTTTATATATCATTGTATCAGATCCACATGTTGAACATTTTTTTTCTGCTTTCGAAGAAAATCCACAATAATGACATTTTAATAGATTTGAGGATAAATGATATGTTAAACTAACATCACAATTATCACACATTATATTATTACCACATGAATCACATAACCATTGAGGCGAATAACCCCTTCTATTTCTAAATAAAATTACCTGCTTACCATCTTTAATTGTTTTATCTATTTCTTCAACTAATTTTATAGAAAATATATTGCTATACTCATGCTTTAGCTCATTTTTCATGTCAATTGTAAAAATATTTGGCATTTCTATATTGCCAAATCTTTCATTCAATTTCACATAACCATATTTATTCTTATTTGCATTAAAAGAGGACTCAATTGATGGTGTTGCTGATCCTAAAATAACTTTTGAATTATTAATTTTAGAAAGATATATTGCAGAATCCCTTGCATTATATCTTGGAGATGGTTCTTGTTGCTTATAAGAGATTTCATGTTCTTCATCTACAATTATTAATCCAAGATTTTTAAAAGGCAAAAAAACAGAGGATCTTGCACCTACCACAAGTCTTGATTTATCTTTATTATTTTTAATGTTCTCCCAAACTTCTGTCCTTTCATTTAATGAATATCTAGAATGAAAAACAGATATTTTATTTCCAAAATGTATTTTTAATTTTTGTATAATTTGAGTAGTTAATGAAATTTCAGGTAATAGATAGAGAACCTGCATTTCTTTTTCAAGGTAATCTTCAATGATTTTAATATATATTTCTGTTTTACCTGATGATGTAACACCTTCAAGTAAAATAACATCTTTATTATTGAGTTGATTTTTAAGTTTATTTAATGCATCTATTTGAGGTTCTGATAAATCATTTGTTTTTATATAATTTTCTTCTTTTCTGTCATCTCTATCAATTTTAATTTTCTTTATGGTTATAAATCCTTTTTGTTCTAAACTTTTTAAACTACTATCTGAAAATTTAATAGAATTTTTTAAATCTTTTAGAATTAAATATTCTTGAGATTTAATACTACTAATGATATGAAGCATTAACTCTTTCTGCTTTGGCGATCTATTTAAAATATCAAGAGAATTTTTTATTTTATTTTCATCCAATAAGTCTGCGTTTAAAAATAAAACACTTATAAGTTTAGGTTTATACTTTTCATTTATTTCAAAATTCAACTCAACAAAGCCTTTTAAAATCATTTTCTGAATAACTGAATATGTATTTTTCTTTTCTAGAATATCTGAAACTTCATTTATTTTTAAATTCTGAAAATTCAGAGCTTCATAAATTAAGTATTCATCATCTGACATAACATCAATATCACTTTTATTAATTTCTTTTTTAATTATGACTGTGTCACTTTCTAAAAGAAATGTAGATGGTACAGCAGCCTTTAGAACATCACCAATTGGAGTGAAATAGTACTTAGATACCCAACTCCAAAAATCAAGTTGTAATGCTGAAACAAATTCATCTTTATCATATATGAATTCTATTGGCTTAGTTTCATATAATTTTGGTTTATCGTTATGAATGTTTTTAATTACTCCGGTATAAACTTTCCTTTTACCAAAACTAACAGCTACTCTATAACCAGTTCCTAATAAATTATATTCTTTTTTAGTCAATTCATATGTAAATGTTCCCTGAATAGGAAGAGGAAGTATTACATCTGCATAGTAATTCATGGTTAATTATAATATATTCTTTCTAATTTAGCAATTAGCCCGATGAAAAAGATAATAATATTTATCACACTAACCATTTCTACTTTAACTTTCTCTCAGGATCAGACTGATACTGTTAAAGGAAATGTTCAAAGCGAGACTAGCAAATCTATTCTTCAGAATGTCCATGTCCTTAATCTTACAAAAGTTAAAGGGACAATTACTAATAATAATGGTGAATTTGAAATTCAGGCTAAATTAAATGATACACTATATTTTTCATATATAGGTTACAAGTCATTGAAAATTGTTGTAACAAATGACTTAATTAAGTTTGATGATAATACAATTGAACTTACTGAGCTTGCTTTTGCCCTAGAAGAAATTATTATTAAACCATATCAACTTACAGGATATTTAGAGATTGATGTTAAGAATGCACCTGTAAATACTTCTACTAGATATAAAATTATTGGGTTACCTAATCTTGGATATGAAGCTGGAAGAAGATCAAGATCTGGTATTTCAAAAGTAATTGGAGCAATTTTTAATCCAGCAGATTTTCTTAATAATCTTTTTAAGAAAAGATCTAGAAAGATGGATAAATTAAGATTAATGAGAGAAGATGAGGAGATAAAAAATTTACTATCTATAAAATTTGATCGAGAAGTTTTAGTTCAACTTTTAGGAGTAGATCGAGCTGATATTGATGAAATTCTTAGAAATTGTAACTTTTCAGACACTTTTATCCAGCAAGCTAATGATCTTCAGATTTTAGAAGCAATTAGTGAATGTTATGATGAATACAAATTGCTTGAATTTTAATATCCTATCGAGTTACCTTATCTTTACAAAATGAATAAATTCAATTTAAATTCAATATCCCCAATTGATGGAAGATATTATAATAAAACTGAAGTTTTAAGTGAATATTTTAGTGAAAAAGCATTAATATTTTATAGATTAAAAGTTGAAATTGAATACTTTATATCTTTATGTAATCTAGGAATTCCGCAATTAAAAAACTTTGATCACAGCAAATTTGATGAATTAAGAAAGATTTATTTAAACTTTTCTAATGAAGATGCAATTGAAGTTAAAAGAATAGAAAAAATTACTAATCACGATGTAAAAGCAGTTGAATATTTTATTAAAGATAAATTTGAAACTTTAAATATTAGTGAATTTAAAGAGTTTATACATTTTGGTCTTACATCTCAGGATATAAATAATTCAGCTATTCCTCTATCTATAAAAGATTTTATTGATAATGTATACATGCCAAAAATTCAAGAAGTATTAAGTGCTATTGATAATAAATGTGAGGAGCTAAAGGATGTTACAATAATTGCAAGAACTCATGGTCAAGCTGCTTCACCAACTAAACTAGGAAAAGAATTTAAAGTGTTTTGGACTAGAATAAATGAACAAATTAAATCTTTAAAAAACATACCCAATTCTGCAAAATTTTCAGGTGCAGTTGGAAATTTTAATGCTCATAAGGTTGCTTATCCCGAAATTGATTGGAAAAAATTTGGTAAAAACTTTATAGAAAATGAATTAGGCTTAAATTATTCATTTCCCACTACTCAAATTGAGCATTATGACTCTTTTGCAGCTTTGTGTGATAATTGTAGAAGAATCAATAATATTCTTTTAGATATGTGTGTTGATATATGGACATACATTTCTCATGATTACTTTAAACAAAAAATTATAAAAGACGAAGTAGGCTCATCTGCGATGCCTCACAAGGTTAATCCTATCGATTTTGAAAATTCTGAAGGGAATTTAGGCTTAGCTAATTCAACATTTGATTTTTTTTCAAATAAATTAACTAAATCAAGACTACAAAGAGATTTAACTGATAGCACTGTATTAAGAAACATTGGGGTCCCATTTGGTCATACTCTAATTTCTTTTGAATCTTTATTAAAAGGATTAAAAAAAATCTATGTTAATGAAGTAAAAATTAATAAAGATGTTGAAGATAACTGGATTGTTGTGTCGGAAGCGATACAAACAATTTTAAGACGAGAAGGTTACAGTAATCCCTATGAAATCATGAAAGAACTCACTAGAAGTAATGAAAGAATTAATAAAAATTCTTTACATGAATTTATTGACAAACTTGATATTGATGACAATATTAAAAATGAGTTAAAACAAATATCACCTTATAATTACACCGGAATATAGTTCTACTTTTAATTATGAAAAAAATAAATCTACTTCTTTTAGCTTCCATTTTTATCTTTAATAGTTGTAAAAAAACAGATGATGATGATCCTAATATAATTAGACTTGAAACAGATCTTGAAATTAGTGACTTTATATGGAAAGGTCTCAACCAATATTATTATTGGCAAGAAAGTGTTCCTAATTTATCAGATAGTAAATCTGAAAATGAATCTGAATACGCATATTATCTTAGTCAAAACCCAAACCCTGAATCATTCTTTAATTCGCTAAAACATCCAGATGATAATTTTAGCTGGATTGTTGATGATTATATTGAATTACAGAACATGCTTCAAGGGATAGACAACTCAGATGGGATGGAGTTTGGACTTTATGTTGAGTGTAATGATCAAAATATATTTGGCTTTGTTAGATATGTTCACAAAAACTCAGATGCAGAATCAAAGGGTGTTAAAAGAGGTATGTTATTTAGTGAGATAAATGGCATTAGACTTACAAGAGACAATTATAAAGATCTTCTCTTTAATAGTGAAAGCAACACCTACTCAATTAAATTCTCAGAACTTAGCTACAACAACAATAATCAGTGTGCAAATATAATTCCAGGTCAAGAAAGTCTAACTCTTGTGAAGTCAAGAGTTGTTAAAAATCCTGTTCATATATCAAAAATAATAACTAGTGGAGGTAAGAAAATTGCATATTTAATGTATAACCAATTTCTTGGAGTTGTTGAATCTGAAAATAAAGATTATAATTCTGAGCTTAACGACGTTTTTGCAAATTTCTTATCCAATGGTGTTGAAGAATTAGTTATTGATTTAAGATATAATCCTGGAGGTAGAATTTCTACATCAATAAATTTAGCTTCAATGATAACTGGTCAATTTAACAACCAAGTTTTTGCTAAAGAAAGATGGAATTCTAAGCTCATGAATTATTGGAACGAAAATAGTCCAGAATCACTTCTAAATAAGTTTACTGATAAACTAGATAATAATCAATCAATATCATCTTTAAATCTTAGTAGAGTTTATGTACTTACATCTTCTAGAACTGCATCTGCAAGTGAATTATTAATTAATGGTCTTGATCCTTACATTGATGTTATTCATATTGGAGATTTTACAGTTGGAAAGAATCAAGGGTCAATTACTGTATATGATTATATAAATGATTCAAGAGATAAAAATCCTAATCATATGTATGCTATGCAGCCAATTGTGCTTAAGATTGGAAATGTTGCCGGATATACAGATTTTCCAAACGGACTTGAACCTGATATATTTATTAAAGAATCTCTAGTAAATCCGGGTATACTTGGTGACTCTGAAGAACCTCTTTTAAAAATTGCTTTAGATCAGATTACAGGAAATATTTCATCAAGCATTAGCAATAATAATTATAAAGAAGTGAAAAAACCTAATGAAGACTTCTTCCAACAAATTATTATTGAGGATAAAATAATTGAATAATTACTTAGTTAAATACATCTTTCTTCTTGAATAAAGTTCAAGGAAAGACTCATCATTTAAATCATCTATAAAGAGAATACTTTCTCCAGTACTTTTCATCTCAGGTCCAAGTTGTTTATTTACATCAGGAAACTTATTGAAAGAAAATACAGGTTGTTTAATTGCATATCCCTCTAGTTTTGGATTAAAGTCAAAATCTTTTAACATCTTTTCTCCAAGCATTACTTTAGTAGCATAGTTAACATATGGTTCACCATATGCTTTTGATATAAAAGGAACAGTTCTGGAGGCTCTTGGATTAGCTTCAATTATATATACATTTTCATCTTTAATAGCAAATTGTATATTAATTAAACCAATGGTATCAAGAGCTAAAGCAATTTTTTTAGTATGTTCTTTTATTTGCTTAATAATTAATTCTCCCAAATTAAAAACAGGAAGTGTTGCATTTGAATCACCAGAATGAATACCACACGGCTCAATATGCTCCATTATACCGATTATATAAACATCTTCACCATCACATATTGCATCAGCCTCAGCCTCAATAGCTCCGTCAAGATAATTATCAAGTAAAAGTTTGTTGTTAGGGATTTTAGATAATAGATCTTCTACATGCTCTACTAATTCTTCTTTATTAATTACAATTTTCATCCCTTGACCACCTAGAACATATGAAGGTCTAATTAGAATAGGAAAATTTAATTTTGCTGATAGCTCTACTGCTTCTTTTGAATTTGTAGCAACACCAAAATCAGGGTAAGGAATATCATTTTTCTTTAATAAATTTGAAAAACTTCCTCGATCCTCAGCTAAGTCAAGAGATTTATACTCGGTACCAATAATTTTAATATTATATCTATCTAATTTTTCTGCGAGTTTCAAAGCTGTCTGCCCACCTAATTGAACAATAACTCCTACTGGATTTTCATGTCTTATTATATCATATATATGTTCCCAAAAAACAGGTTCAAAATAAAGCTTATCAGATATATCAAAATCAGTAGAAACAGTTTCAGGGTTACAGTTAATCATCACAGTTTCATAACCACACTCACTTGCTGCTAATACACCATGAACACAACAATAGTCAAACTCAATACCTTGTCCAATCCTATTAGGACCTGAACCTAATACAATAATTTTTTTCTTATCTGATACTATACTCTCATTTTCAGAGAACTCATGGTTATCTATTGTTTTAATTTTTTCTTCAAAAGTTGAATAATAGTAAGGTGTTTGAGCTGGAAATTCAGCAGAACAAGTATCAACCAGTTTATAAATTCTTTTAATTCCTAATTCATCTCTTTTTTTATAGACTTGACTCTCTAAACAGTTTAACATAAAGGCTATTTGTCTGTCAGCAAATCCTTTTTGCTTTGCTTCTAAAAGAATGTCATATTCTATATTTTCAATTTTAAGTTTAGAAATTTCTTTTTCTAATTCATATAGCTCTTCATATTGTTTTAAGAACCACATATCAATTTTTGTTATTTCATGAATTTTTTCTAATGAAATTCCAGTTTGAATAGCATCATAAATCACAAAAACTCTGTCCCAGCTAGCATTTTTAAGCTTACTTATGATTGTATCGTAATCTTTGTAACCTTTTCCATCTGCACCGAGTCCATTCCTTTTAATTTCCAGAGACTGAGTTGCTTTATGAAGAGCTTCTTGGAATGACCTCCCAATTCCCATAACTTCTCCTACAGATTTCATCTGCAAACCAAGGGTTCTGTCAGATCCCTCAAACTTATCAAAGTTCCATCTTGGAATTTTAACGATAACATAGTCCAGTGTAGGTTCAAATAAAGCAGAAGTAGATTTTGTAATTTGATTACTTAATTCATCTAATGTGTAACCAAGAGCAAGTTTTGCAGCAATTTTTGCAATAGGATATCCTGAAGCCTTAGATGCTAATGCAGAAGATCTAGAAACTCTTGGATTAATTTCAATTGCTATTATATCTTCATTTTCATCAGGACTTACAGCAAATTGAACATTACATCCTCCTGCAAAGTCTCCAATACTTTTCATCATCTTAATAGCCATGTCTCTCATTTTCTGATAAGTAGTATCAGATAAAGTCATAGCAGGAGCAACTGTTATAGAGTCTCCAGTATGAATTCCCATTGGATCCATATTTTCTATGGTACAAATAATCACAATATTATTATTCTTATCACGGAGTAATTCTAGTTCATATTCCTTCCATCCCATTAAAGCTTTATCTATAAGCACTTCATGTATAGGAGAAGATTCTAGGCCTCTAGTTAGAAGATCATTAAACTTTTCTTCTTCAAAAACTATTGAAGCACCAGTACCACCCAAAGTAAAGGATGGTCTAATTACTAATGGAAAACCAAACCTTTGTGCTATTTCTTTACCTTTTAAGAATGAAGAAGCACTTTCAGCAGGAGCAACAGGAATATCAATTTTATTTAATAATGTTCTAAATTTTTCTCGATCTTCAGTTATTTCTATTGCATCAATATCAACACCTATAATCTCAACAGAATGCTTAGACCAAATTTCCTTTTCTTGAGCTTCTATACAAAGATTTAATGCAGTTTGACCACCCATAGTTGGTAAAACAGCATCAATATCGTCATGAATTTCAAGAATTTCAGAGATTGATTTGGTTGTCAGTGGTTTAAGATATATATGATCTGCCATAGACGGATCAGTCATAATGGTGGCAGGATTTGAATTTATTAGAATGGTCTTGATACCATCCTCACGAAGGGATCTTAAAGCTTGAGATCCAGAATAATCAAATTCACAGGCTTGACCAATTATTATAGGTCCTGAACCAATTATTAGAATTGATTTAATATTTTTATCCTTTGGCATAAAATCACACTAAAATATAAAAAAAAAGGTGCTGTAAAAGCACCATCTTTAAAAAGTTATTAAAAATTATTTCTTATGACGTGATTCGTCAGAAACTGATAATTTTTTTCTTCCTTTTGCTCTTCTTCCCGCAAGCACTCTTCGTCCATTAGCGGATGACATTCTGTCCATAAATCCGTGCTTATTTCTTCTTTTTCTCTTAGATGGTTGATACGTCCTTTTCACGATTGTCTATTTATTCGGTGGCAAATATAATATCTTTTTAATCAACTTCATATAAATATTTTTAAATTGTAAATTTGCAACATATATGATACCAAAAATAATTAAGCTAATAGCTTCGATATTACTTCTAGGATATGGAGTTTATCAAATTACAGAAACTTTTATAGGTAATGGAATATTTTTAATTATTCTATCTATACTATTAATAGTACTATATTTTAAAAATGAAGTTTTAATTTTTGCATTTCTAAGTTTAAGAAAGCAGAATTTTGATAGAACTGAGAAAATTCTCAAATTAATAAAGAATCCAAAATCAGCATTAGTTCAAAAACAACAGGGCTTTTACTATTATTTGCATGGATTAATTCAGTCTCAGAAAAATTTATCAATTGCAGAAAAACATTTCCGTGAATCTCTGAAACTTGGACTTAGCATGAAGCATGATATAGCTATGGCTAAACTAAGTCTTGCAGGGATTATGATGCAAAAAAGGAGAAAGAGAGAGGCACAAGGGCTGCTTACTGAAGCAAAAAATCATGACACTCATAATATGTTAACTGCTCAAATTAAATTGATGCAGGAGCAGATGAAAAGAATTTAATATCAAGTTTTTTTATCCTCAATAGATTTTTTTTTATCTTTGCAATTCAGCTTTTTTATTTATGAATCAGATAATAATAGAAAATAATGAGTTTTTAAGACAATTTGAAGTCAAAATTTCAGACTCATTAGCTAGAATAGAATACGCTGAACAGGAGAGAAAAATATTCTTAACTAAAATTCATATCCCTGAAACTGTTAGTGATAAATCTTTTGAGGAAGATTTCATAGTTAAAGTTCTTGAATTTATTGAAAGTAAAAACCTAAGAGTTGTTCCTACTTCTCCAAGAATTGCTGGTTTTGTTAGAAAAAACAAAGCATTTAAACATTTACTTCCAGTAGGAATCAAGTTATAGTTAGTTATTAAACAGCAAAACCTTCAGAATCAATTTCTGTAAATTTTGATTTAACAACAGACCCCACTAGATTTGAATCCCATTTTCTTCTAAAGCGAAGATAGTTTGATGAAAATCCTTCAATAAATCCATTTTTATTTTCAGATTCAAATAAAACATTATGTCTGGTACCAAGATGTTTTTTATAAAAGTTTACTTTTTTTCTACTTGAGAGAATTCGCAATAGCTTACTTCTTTTGGATCTAATATTTGATTTAACAATATTTGGTAAAGTTATAGCATGAGTATTATCCCTTTCTGAGTATGTAAAAACATGTAAGTAAGAGATATCTAGAGTTTCTAGAAAACTCATACTTTCTAAAAATTTATCATCATCTTCACCTGGAAACCCAACAATTACATCAACACCAATACACGCATTAGGCATTAATTCATTAATCTTATTGATTCTACTTTTATAAAGATTAGCATCATATCTTCTTCTCATTAACTTTAATATAGTATCACTTCCGCTTTGTAATGGAATATGAAAATGATGTACAAACTTTTTACTGGTACTAACAAATTCTATTATCTCATCGCTTAATAAATTTGGTTCAATTGAAGATATTCTAAATCTCATATCAAGGTCTAATAGGTCTAATTCTTTAATAAGATTCAAGAAATTAGAATTATTAGTTTTATTACTTGTTTTACCAAAATCTCCAAGATTTATTCCTGTTAATACAATTTCTTTTATGTTTTGAGAGGCAATTTTTTTAACATTATCTATAACATTAGATATGGTGTTGCTTCTTGATTTACCTCTAGCTAAAGGAATAGTACAAAAACTACATTTATAATCACAACCATCCTGTACTTTAAGGAATGCTCTTGTTCGATGATTTAGAGAATAGCTTTCCTTGAAAAAATTTACCTCATTAATATTACACGAATGATTTTTTTTTGAATGATCAATATTTTTTAAACAATCTAGAAGATTAAATTTATCTGCAGCTCCTAAAACTAAATCAACACCATCAACAGATAATAATTCTTTAGGTTTAAGTTGAGCATAACAACCGATTGCAGCAATAAAAGCTTCAGGGTTTATTTTTAAAGCTTGTTTTACAAAATATCTAAACTTATTATCTGCATTTTCAGTTACCGAACATGTATTAATTACATATGCATCAGCGTACTCATTAAATTCTACAATTTTGAAATCATTCTCTTCAAGAGATTTTGAAATATATGAAGATTCTGAGAAGTTTAGTTTACAACCAAGTGTATGAAATGCAACACTAGAGATCTTTTTTTTAGATTCAATAGGAACAGTAGATATTGACAAAACTTTGGGATTATCTAAGAAGGGTTTGAATCCTCAGATTCAGCAGGAGTTTCCTCAGCAGCAGGAGTTTCCTCAACAGCAGGAGTTTCCTCAACAGCAGGAGTTTCCTCAACAGCAGGAGTTTCCTCAATTTGATCAGCCTTCACATCTTCAGTTGGCTCATCAGATTCTGAATTTGGAGCTTGATTGAAGTTTGCATATTTACTTCTAAATTTATCTACCCTACCAGCTGTATCTACAAGTTTAGATTTACCAGTGTAATAAGGATGAGATGTTCTAGAAATTTCTAGCTTAAAAAGAGGATATTCAACACCATCTATCTTAGTAGTTTCCTTTGTATCAACAGTAGATTTTGTAATAAACATATCATTGTTAGACATGTCTTTGAATGCTACTAATCTATAGTTTTCAGGATGTGTATTACTCTTCATAATTTTAAAGTGAGTGCAAATTTAAAATTTTTTTCATATATCCTGTCATTATATTTGCTTAATTTTACTTGAAACATCTTAATACAAATAAAATGTTAGAATCTAAAGGAACAATAAAGTCTACTGTATTAAACTACGGAATAATTATGGGTGGACTCTCTGTTGCATTTACATTAATGTTATTTATAATGGATATGCACTATCAAAACTCTTCAATCCAACAGTGGACAGGGCTTTTAATAATGGCTGGGTCAATAGTTTTTGGACAACTTGCATATAAACAAGCAAATGAAGGATTTATAAGTCTAGGTGAAGGAATGAAGATTGGTATTGGAATAGTAGCTCTTGGATCAACAATAGGTATTTTATATGGTTTATTTCAAGGTTATGTTTTAGATCCAGAGACTATGACTAAAGCTATGGATTATGCAATAAATCAAGCGATTGATCAAAATCCAGAACTTACTGATGAAATGATAGAAGCAATAGAAGGTGCTTTTGAGTTCTTTGCTAACCCATTTCTATCATCTGCAATTGGAATAACTGTTTCTCTATTTTTCGGAGGACTTATTTCATTACTTACTGGATTAGCTCTTAAAAAAAATAGGCCAGCATAGTAAATTCTATGAATCTTTCAATAATTATACCCCTATTAAACGAATCAGATTCTTTAAGAGAACTAAATTCATGGATTTCCAAATCCTTCAAAAATAGAGGCTTAGAATATGAAGTCATATATATTGATGATGGAAGTAACGATTCATCATGGGCTATAATTGAAGAGATTGCTAATAGTAATAAAAATGTTAAAGGAATTTCATTTACTAGAAATTATGGTAAATCACAAGCTTTAAGGGTCGGATTCTCAGAGGCTTTAGGAGAGTATGTAGCTACCCTAGATGCAGACCTTCAAGATTCTCCTGAGGAAATTCCTATTATGATAGATAAACTTATCAAACATAATCTTGATATGATTTCTGGTTGGAAAAAGAAAAGGTATGATTCCTTTTTTTTAAAAAGACTTCCTTCTTCATTATTTAATTTAGTAGCAAGACTATTTTCTGGAATCAAACTCAATGATTTTAATTGTGGAATTAAAGTGTATAAAAATGAAGTTATAAAATCTATCAACTTATACGCTGATATGCATAGATTTATTCCAATACTTGCAAAAAATGAGGGGTATGATAAGATTGGCGAGCATATAGTAAAGCATCAGCCCAGAAAATACGGGAAAAGTAAATTTGGAAATGAAAGATTTATTAGAGGTTTTTTAGATATAATAACACTTTGGTTCACAAATAGATTTGGAAGAAGACCTATGCATTTTTTTGGATCACTAGGAACTTTGATGATTTTTGTTGGTATTTTATTTACTGTTTATTTAGGCTATAATAAACTGTTTATAGATACTACCTCTAGACTTATCACTACTAGACCTGAATTCTATATAGCTTTAATTACTATGGTTCTGGGAACACAATTCTTTATTGCAGGGTTTATAGCTGAAATAATTCTTAAGTTTAATTTAAACAAAAATGCGTATTCAATAAAAAATAAGACTTTTTAAATGAATTATTTCACAAGAGTATTAAAATATGGTATTGATTACTCCTACTTTGGATTACTGAACATATTATTCAATATTCTTTATGCAATTTTTAGTGCTCTAGCTTTTGTTTCATTTATTCCAATGCTAGACGTATTATTCAAACAAACTGAAATAGTCTACACAAAACCTGAATATACAGGAATTGGAAACATAAGAGAATATCTAGAAAGTTACTTTAACTATTATCTATCTAATCAACTAGAAACAGATGTTTCATCAACACTTATTATAGTTGTAGGAATAGTTGTTTTCTTCTTTTTAATGAAGAACATATTTAATTATTTAGCCTTATATAATATAACGTTTGTAAAAAATGGACTTCTGAAAAATCTTAGAGAAAATCTATATTCTAAAGTATTAAATATGCCAATTTCATATTTTCTAAATAAGAAAAAAGGAGATTTAATGTCCAGAATAACTGCTGATATTCTCGAGATTCAAACATCATATTTATCAATTTTAGAATTGATGGTAAGAGAACCACTAACTATATTATTTACATTAATTGTAATGTTTACAATTAGTCCAAGATTAACATTATTTGTGACTCTATTTATTCCTATATCAGGTTTTATAATTTCAATTATAGGAAAAAAACTTAGAAAAGATTCTAAGGAGGTTCAGCAACAACAAAGTAATTTTTTGTCAATAATAGATGAAACTATTAGTGGGCAAAAAGTTATTAAATCATTCCTTTCAGAATCATTTTTTCTTGATAAGTTTAAAAGTATAAATAGTTTACTTTTCAAATTTTCAAACAAAGTAATTAATAGAAAGAATTTAGCTGGTCCATTTAGTGAGTTCATGGGAATTCTAGTTATAGGAGTTTTATTGTGGTTTGGAGGCAAAATGGTTTTAATCAGCGAAACTATTTCAGGTACAACTTTTATTGTATTTATGGGGTTGGCATATAACATTTTAACTCCAGCAAAAAATCTCAGTAAGTCATTTTATAGTATAAAAAAAGGGAATGCTGCAGCTGAAAGAGTATTTGAAATCATTGAATACAATAATGACAGAGTAGATCAAAAAAGAGATGTAGAGCTAATAAAATTTGAAAATAAAATAACTTTTGAAAATATTGAATTTAACTACGGTGATTCAAAAATATTAGATAAAATAAGCTTTACTATAAATAAAGGAGAAAGTGTAGCATTAGTTGGATCCTCAGGAAGTGGAAAAACAACAATAGCTAATATTCTTAATGGATTCTTTAATCCCAAATCTGGTAATCTTCTAATTGATAATAATAATATATCTCAGATAACGAAAGAATCACTTTATAAAAATATATCAATTGTAACTCAGGAATCAATTTTATTTAATGATTCTATTTTAAATAATATTAAAATTGGAAATCTAGATACTAAAAAAGAGGATGTGATTAATGCAGCAAAAGAGGCTAATGCTCACGAGTTTATTGAACAACAGCTTGACGGTTATAATACTATGATTGGAGATTATGGAAATAAATTATCCGGAGGACAAAAACAAAGATTAACTATTGCTAGAGCCATGCTAAAGAGTCCTTCAATTCTAATATTAGATGAAGCTACGTCATCATTAGATAGTAAATCTGAGAAGAAAATTCAAGATGCAATTAATAAATTAATGCAAGGAAAGACATCTTTGATTATTGCTCATAAGTTTTCAACAATTAAGAAGTGTGATAAAATCATACTTATTGATAAAGGTAAGATAATAGCTCAAGGAACTCATGAAGAACTTATCAACTCAAATTCTTCATATAAAAATATGAATGAGCTTCAAATCTAAGTCTAAATCAATTAAATTTACAGCTTAATTTTCTATAATGATATTATTTTTTGGTGATCCAAAATTAAAATTATTCGCAGTTGAGATTTCTGAAAGATTATCAATTGAAAGTATAAAAAAATTATCTTGGGTTCTTGACTCAAGTATAATTGAAGTTAAAGAAATAAAAGAAAAATTTATTGGACCTAAATCTTCGATGATAACTCCATGGAGCACTAATGCCGTTGAGATAACAAGAAATATGGGGATTGAGAATATAAATCGAATTGAGGTCTTTGTTTCTAGTGATATCTCTCAGGAATTTGATAGGATGATTCATGAAGAATACAAGTCTCTTAATCAAAACATTTTTGAAAATAATCTTAAACCTGAAAAAGTAAAATTTATAGATGATCTCAAAAAATATAATAATGAACAAGGCCTTGCACTTGACGATTTTGAAATCTCCTATTTAGAAAATCTTTCAATAAAAATTGGAAGAAAATTAACAGATTCTGAAGTCTATGGTTTTTCTCAGGTTAACTCTGAACATTGTAGACATAAAATCTTTAATGGTCAATTTATCATTGATGGAGAAGAAAAAAATAATAGTTTATTTGAGTTAATAAAATCAACTTCTAAAAAAAATAAAAACTCTATTGTGTCTGCCTATTCTGATAATGTTGCTTTTATTGGTGGCCCTAAAATCAATCAATTTCAGCCTAAAAAGGGAGATAAGGCAAGCTATTATATCAATAAAGAAATTCAAAGTATTATCTCAGTAAAAGCTGAAACTCATAATTTCCCTACAACAGTAGAACCATATAATGGTGCTGCAACTGGATCAGGAGGTGAAATAAGAGACCGAGCTGCTGGAGGAACAGGATCTCTTCCTTTAATAGGATCTGCAGTATACATGACTCCATATTCTAGACTAAATAATAAAAAGATATGGGAGCAAAATATTAAACAAAGAGACTGGAAGTATCAGACTCCAATCGATATTTTAATTAAGGCATCAAATGGTGCATCTGATTTTGGAAATTGCTTTGGCCAACCACTTATTGTTGGATCTCTTTTAACTTTTGAACATGAAGAAAATAACACATTAAATTCTTATGATAAAGTAATAATGCTAGCTGGAGGTGTTGGTTATGGAGAGGAAAAACAAGCTTTTAAAGAATCTCCAAAAAAGGGAGACATTATCGTGTTACTTGGAGGTGACAATTATAGAATTGGGATGGGAGGAGCCTCTGTTTCATCGACTGATACAGGAAGCTATAATAATGCTATTGAACTTAATGCTGTTCAAAGATCAAATCCTGAAATGCAAAAAAGAGTAACAAATACTATTAGGTCTTTATTTGAAATGGATGAAAACCCAATAGTATCTATTCACGATCATGGTGCTGGAGGTCATTTAAATTGTTTTTCAGAATTGGTAGAAGATATTGGAGGTGAAATTTACTTAGATTCATTACCAATTGGTGATCCTTCTTTATCTTTTAAAGAGATTATAGGAAACGAGTCTCAGGAAAGAATTGGACTAATAATTAAGGAAAGAGATTATGATTTGGTCAAAAGGATTGCTGACAGAGAAAGATCACCAATATATAAAGTTGGAAAAGTAACAGGGGACAATAAATTTAAAGTAGTTGATAGAAAAAATAATATTGAGACAATAAATCTTGATTTAGATAGCCTATTTGGAGATGCACCAAAAAAAATCATAACAGATATTACTAAAACATCTATTTATAGTGATTTAGAATATGATACGAGTAAGGTTTATGAGTATGTTGAAAATGTCCTAATGCTTGAAGCAGTAGCATGTAAAGACTGGTTAACAAATAAAGTTGACAGATGTGTGACAGGACGTGTCGCACAACAACAAACTGTTGGCGAAATTCAAATACCACTTGCTAACTGTGGAGTTGTTTCATTAGATTATAATAGCTACACTGGAATAGCCTCATCAATTGGGCACTCCCCAGTTTCAGGGCTAATTGATCCAAGCGTAGGGAGTATTAATTCAATTGGAGAATCTTTAACTAATATTTTATGGGCGCCTCTCGAAAATGGAATTAAATCAGTATCACTTTCTGCTAACTGGATGTGGCCATGTGGAAATGAAGGCGAGGACTCAAGGTTATATAAAGCTGTTGAAGCCTGCTCAGAATTTGCTATAGATTTAGGAATAAATATACCTACTGGAAAAGATTCATTATCAATGGTTCAAAAATATGATGGTTTAAAAGTTAAATCTCCTGGGACAGTTATTATTTCAGCATCTGGTCATTGTAATGACGTTAGAAAAATTGTTAAACCAGTTTTAGATAAAAATTCAGGTGATTTATATTATGTTAATTTATCATTTGATGAATATAAATTAGGAGGTTCATCATTTGCTCAGACACTAAATAAAATTGGATCAGATTCACCAGTGATAAAAGATCCTGTTAAATTTAAAGAATCATTTAATTTAATTCAAAACCTTATTTATAAAAACAACATTCTATCTGGTCATGATATATCTTCAGGTGGTCTAATTACTTGTTTACTTGAGATGTGTTTTAGTTCAAATGATATTGGTTTAGACATCAACCTATCAAACTTAGGGTGTAGTGACTCTTCTAAATTACTATTTTCGGAAAATTCAGGAATTATTATTCAGTCAAACAAAGATTTAGAGAAGGAGTTTTCATCCATAGATGTTAAATGTTCTAGAATAGGAAATACTAATAATAAAGGTGTTTTAAATATTAAGAATTTTGAAAACAACTTTTCCTTTAACATAGATAATTACAGAGATATATGGTATTCTACCTCAAAAGATTTCGATTTAAAACAGACTAAAAATAATAAAGCAATCGAGAGGTTTAATAATTATAAAAATCAGCCCCTTGAATATATATTCCCTAATGGCTTTAACGGTAATAATATTTCTAATAATTCAGACAATAAAATAAAAGCAGCTATAATTAGAGAAAAAGGTAGCAATTCAGAAAGAGAAATGGCTTACATGATATCATTAGCTGGATTTGATGTAAAAGATATTCATATGACTGATATAATATCAGGTGAAGAGGATCTTGAAGATATTAATTTACTAGTTGCAGTTGGAGGATTTTCAAATTCTGATGTTCTTGGATCAGCTAAAGGTTGGGCAGGATCTTTCCTCCATAATCCAATTGCTAAAAACTCTATAAATAAATTCTTTGAAAGAGATGACACTATGTCTTTAGGGGTTTGTAATGGATGTCAACTATTTATTGAGCTAGGACTTATCAATAATAACCATGCTGAAAAGCCAAAAATGATTCATAATGATTCTCAGAAATTTGAGTGTATTTTCTCAACTGTCAATATTGAGAAGTCACCATCTATAATGTTAAAGAATCTAGAAGGAAGTCGATTAGGTGTTTGGTCAGCTCATGGCGAAGGTAAGTTCGTATTTCCATACGAAGAGAAAAAATACTCTATTGCTGGCAAGTATTCATATGATTCTTACCCTGCAAATCCTAATGGATCAAATTTCAATACTGCTATGCTTGTTTCAGATAACGGAAGACACCTAGTTATGATGCCTCATATTGAAAGATCATTACATCCGCATAATTGGGCACATTATCCTGAAGACAGAAATGATAAGTACACACCTTGGGTAAAGGTTTTTAATAATAGCTATGAATGGCTTAAAAGTAAGATCTATTAATAATCTTTAATAAATTATTTTTATCTGAATAGACATAGTTGTTTAAACATTACAATCTTCTTATAATCAATTACTTAATTTAAATAAAATAATTTGAGTATTGTAAATAATTTCAATATTAAAAAAGTGTGATTTTTAAAAAAACGAAATTTATTTGAAATAAAAAATTATGCCTACAGACAATAAAATTAGATTAAAAGGTGGAGAATTTCTTCTAAAAGAAACTTTATCCAATGATGTTTTTACTCCCGAAGATTTTTCAGAAGAACAACTAATGATGAAAGAAACAATAGTTGATTTCATGGATAGAGAAATATGGCCTGATAAAATGAAGTATGAAGAGAAGAATTATGATTTGACAGTTCAAGCAATGAAAAAAATTGGAGATCTTGGACTATTGGGTGTTACTTTAGAGGAGAAATACGGAGGAATGGGTATGGATTTTGTATCTACGATGCTTGCAGTTGACTATGTATCAGGCACATCCGGATCAGTAGCTACAGCTTATGGAGCTCATACAGGTATTGCAATTTTACCGATCTATTTATTCGGTAATGAAGATCAAAAACAAAAATATTTACCTAAACTTGCCTCAGGTGAATGGTTTGGATCCTACTGTCTAACAGAACCTACAGCTGGATCTGATGCAAATTCTGGCAAAACCAAGGCAGTTCTTAGTGATGATGGCACACATTATAAAATATCAGGTCAAAAAATGTGGATTTCAAACGCAGGTTTTGCAGAAATATTTATTGTTTTTGCTAGAATTGAAGATGATAAAAATATAACAGCATTTATTGTCCCTAATGATTCTAATAACGGTATAAAACTTGGAGAAGAAGAAAAAAAACTAGGTATACACTCTTCCTCCACTAGACAGGTATTTTTTACAGAAACAAAAGTGCCAGTAGAAAATTTACTCGGAGAAAGAAATGGGGGTTTTAAGATAGCTATGAATGCTCTAAATGTAGGAAGGATTAAATTAGGTGGTGCAAATCTTGATGGACAAAGAAGATCAATTTCTATTTCAACTGATTATGCAAATAACAGAGTTCAATTCAAGCAACCAATTTCAAATTTTGGTGCAATAAAAGAAAAATTAGCTACTATGGCTACATCTTGTTATGCTGGTGAATCAGCATGCTATAGAGCTGCAAGTGATGTTCAGTCAAAAATGGATGAATACCAATCTAATGGGTTAAGCAAAGCAGAATCTGAACTTAAAGGTGTTGAAGAATTTGCTTTAGAATGTTCAATTTTAAAAGTAGCTATTTCAGAAGATATGCAAAATTGCGCAGATGAAGGAATACAAATCTTTGGTGGAATGGGTTTTTCTGCTGAGGCACCAATTGAAAGCGCATGGAGAGACTCTAGAATTGGCAGGATATATGAAGGTACAAATGAGATAAACAGAATGCTTATTATAGGAATGTTACTTAAAAAAGCAATGAAAGGAAATCTTGATATAATGACACCTTATCAAGATATTTTAAATAAAAAACCTCTATCTATTAACGAAACTTCAGAAGTATTGAAAGATGAGACTATTTTAGTTGAAAATATTAAAAGAATTTTTTTACTATTATTAGGTAAAGCATTTGAGAAATATGGTCCAGAAATTGATAAAAACCAGCAAGTTCTTTTAAGTTTATCTGACCTAGCAATTGAAGCTTATTTATCTGAATCTACTTTAAAAAGAACTATTAAAAATATTGAAAGAAGTTCAGAGAAAGATCAATCTGATCAAATAAATATGACTAGATTATATATTTATGAAGCCACTCAAATAGTACAAAAAAAATCAAGAGATGTTATAAACAGTATAATTGATAGTCAAAATCAAGACGATCTTTATTCATCAATTATAGAAAAACTACAATACTCTAAAAATCCAAATGTTTTTGATTTAAAAACAAGAATTGCTAATAAAATAATATCAGAAAATAAATACTGTTTCTAGTGAATAAATTATTCAATTATATCGTATTATCACTCATTATTTGGTTGCCAAGTATAAATGCACAAGATTCAATGCTCTATGATATAATTGATGAAGTTTCATCTAAAAGAATAGAAAAAGATATTACTAAATTAGTTTCCTTTGGGACAAGACATTCATTAAGCGATACATTATCCAAAACAAGAGGAATAGGAGCTGCCAGAAGATGGATTAAAAAAGAATTTGAGGCAATTTCTAGCGAATGTAACAACTGTTTAGAAGTTTTCTACGAAAAAAGCTATGTTACGGAAGGGGATAGAATTATTTTTCCAACTTGGATTTATAATGTGATTGCCATACAAAGAGGTACAAAAAACCCCAATAGGTTTATTATAATGAGTGGAGATATTGATTCCAGAATATCAGACCCAACTAATTATAAAGATGATTCGCCTGGTGCAAATGATAATGCTAGTGGAATGGCTGGTACAATTGAAGCAGCCAGAATTTTATCTAACTATAAATTTGAAAATAGTATTATCTATGCTGGATTAAGCGGAGAAGAACAAGGATTATTTGGAGGTAGAAGCCTAGCAAAATATGCCAAGAAAAATGATTGGGATGTTATAGGGATTCTAAATAACGACATGATTGGAAATATAGAAGGTGTAGATGGCGTAATTGATAATAGAAGTTTTAGAATTTTTTCAGAGCCATTTTTTTTCAACTCAAAATATTCTAGTGACTTGAATATGAGAACAGGTGGTGGAGAAAATGATGGAGCTTCAAGACAATTAGCAAGACATGTTCATAAAACAGTTAAAAAATTGATGCCTGAACTAAATCCCATAATGATCTACAGATTGGATAGATTTGGAAGAGGAGGTCACCACAGACCTTTTAACGATGAAGGCATTGCAGGAATTAGAATTATGGAAGCTCATGAAAATTATAATCGACAGCATAATGATATCCGTATTGAAAATGGAATAAAATATGGGGATGTTTTATCAGGCGTAAATTTTGATTATGCAGCTAAATTAACTGCAGTTAATGCAATTTCATTAGCAACCCTTGCATCCTCACCTAGACCTCCAAAAAATATAAAGATTGGAGGGATTGTGGAACCAAGTGTTAAATTTAGATGGGAACATCCAGATGACAAATCCATAAAAGGATACAAAATCTATTGGAGAGAAACGACCTCATCAACATGGGATAATAGTAGGTTAATAGATAAAATTGACAATTATACTCTTGAAGGTATTGTTATTGACAACTTTATTTTTGGAATCTCAACAGTTAACAAAAAAGGCTTTGAAAGTCTAGTGTCTTTTCCACAAGGAACTTTTAGAGATTAATCAAATAAAACCTTTTTCTTTCATCCAGTCATCATTGTAAATTTTGCCAATGTATCTACTTCCAGAATCATGAAGAAGTGCAACAACAACTTCATTCTTCTTAAAATTATCTTTCAGTTGAAGCAAACCCGCAATTGCTGCACCACAAGAGTTACCAGCGAAAATACCTTCTTCTCTAGCTAACTTTCTTGTATAAAGGGCAGCATCTTTATCAGTAACTTTTTCAAAATGATCAATTACATCAAAATCAACATTTTTAGGAAGAATATCTTCTCCTATTCCCTCAGTTGAGTAAGGATATATTTCATTTTCATCAAAAATTCCTGTTTCATGATATTTCTTAAAAACTGAACCATAAGTATCAATTCCCCAAATTTTCACACTGGGCTTTTTTTCTTTTAAAAATTTTCCAACACCAGAAATTGTCCCTCCAGTTCCAACACCTACTACAAAATGATCAATTTTACCATCAGTTTGTTCCCAAATCTCAGGACCTGTTGATTCATAATGAGCAATTGAATTAGAAGGATTGTCATATTGATTAACATACCATGAATTATTTGTTTCTTCAGATATTCTTTTTGAAACAGAATAATATGATCTAGGATCACTTGCTTCTACATTAGTTGGACAAACTATAACTTCAGCTCCCATTGCTCTTAAAACATCAAACTTTTCTTTTGATTGCTTGTCATTAGATACACATATTAAATTATATCCTTTAATTATAGCTGCTAAAGCAAGACCCATACCTGTATTACCAGAGGTTCCCTCTACTATTGTTCCACCAGGCTTAATTCTTCCATCTTTTTCAGCATCTTCAATCATTTTCACAGCCATTCTATCTTTTACTGAATTACCAGGATTAAAACTCTCTACCTTAACAAATACATCAGAATTAACTGATTCAGTAGTTTTATTCAGTTTGATTAACGGGGTATTACCTATAGTCTCTAAAATGTTTTTAAAATATTGCATCTATGAATTTATATTAAGCTTTGGAGTAAATTTTGTTATTGAAACAAATGTAATTGATAATACTATAAAACTAATAAATGCAAAAATAAGATTCAAAGAAATTATAAACATAGGTTCTAAAATAAAAGGTATTGATTCTACATAGTAATCACTTGGATTTAACTTTATAAAACCATAACTATTCTGAATTATTGATACTGATAAAAATAAAATATTTGCAGGAATCATTCCTTTTAAAATAATTTCAATTCCCTGATATATAAATATTTTACTTAATGATTTATTTGTTGAACCCATCGAGGACATAATACCAATCATTTTTATCCTTTCAAAAATCAAGATAAATAGTGAAATAATTACACTAATAATTGCAACTAAAATCATTAATGAAGTGATTAAAATTATATTAAAATCAAAAATTGAAATCCAATTGAAAATATTATCATATTTTGAATTTATAGATTTAATAGACAAGTTGTTTTTTTGAAAGGATTTAAGAGAAGATATTGACTGCTCAATACTTGAGATTTTTGATTTTTCATTAATTGATATCTCGATACTAGCATACTCATTATTATTCCATTTAAAAATATTCTGAAGTGTTTGTGAATTTCCTATTACATAATTATTATCAAAATCAGGAAAATCTGTATTAAAGATGTGAGTAACAGTAAAAGATCTTAAATTAGGTATACGTTGGTTATTATCGATTTGAAAATAAAGAGTAAGATTTTGTCCAACTGTTATTCCTAACTTATCAGATAAAGATTTTGAAATTATAATCTCCTTACTTGTAAGATTATTTAAAGTGTTTGAACCTAAAATAAATTTATTAAAATTTTCAAAGCTATAACCATCATTGACACCTCTAAAAATAACAGTTTCAAAAGAATTATTCTTTGAAATCAAGGTGGGTTTTTCAATTATATTTTCAAATTTAAGATCAGGAAATACAGTTTTTATTTCACTATCTACTAATTGAAAATTATTAATTTTTTCTGATGCAATTCCACGAGAATTATTTTCATATGTTGAAATAGTTATATCAGGGCTAAGACTATATAATTTTTCTTTTATTGATGACTGAAGTCCTCTACCAATAGAAACAGCAGATAGGGAAACAAATACTCCAAGGAAAACTGAAACAATTGCAATTTTTATTATACGAGATGATATATTACTTTTATCATTACTAGATCTTAATTTTCTGTATATGAAAAAAGGTAAATTCAAATTAAATATTTTACTCAAAAATACACTTTTATTTATTCTCATTTATACTCCAGTTCTAAGTGTATCATCACAAGAAATTATTCCTGGGTCTGAAATGATAGACCTTTATATAGAAAAATTAGAAAACAAAAAAATTGCAGTAATAGCAAATAATACTAGTATAGTAAGATCGAAAAATTCTAGTATACATTTAATTGATACTCTAATAAAAAGAGGTATTAAAATAAATAAAATATTTAGCCCTGAACATGGTTTTCTTGGTGATAAAGATGATGGTGAAAAGATAGAGAATGGGTATTATAAATCAATAAAAATTTTGTCTTTATATGGAAAAAATAGAAAAATAAATGATGATGATATTAAGGATATTGATATATTAATATTTGATATACAGGATGTAGGTGTTAGATTTTATACTTATTTATCTACTCTTCATTATGCGATGGAATCAGTATCAAGGACAAGTAAAAAATTAATAATTTTAGACAGACCTAACCCCAACTCATTTTATATAGATGGACCAATTTTAGATTTAAAAAATAAAAGTTTTATTGGATTACATCCCGTACCAATAGTTTACGGAATGACTATTGGAGAATATGGTAAAATGATTAATGGTGAAGGTTGGTTGGAGAATGGTTTAAAAGCTGACTTAGAAATTATTAAAATTAAAAATTATAATCATAAATCTAAATATGAACCAAGTTTAAGGCCTTCTCCAAATCTGCCTAATCTTCAATCAATATATTTATACCCAAGCCTAGCTTTTCTAGAAAAGACAGAAGTAAGTGTTGGGAGGGGAACTAAAACTCAATTTCAAATATATGGTCATCCAGACTTTGAAGATAAATTTAGCTTTATACCACAATCAAATTTTGGTAGTCAAAACCCAAAATTAAAAGATATTAAATCAAATGGAGAAGATCTGAGAAATTATAAAACAAAAAATAGAATTGAACTAAAATGGCTTATAAAGTCATACAATCAATTTAAAGATAAAAATAAATTTTTTAGAAGTGATTTTGATAAATTAGCAGGGTCATCTAGTCTTAAAAAACAAATTATAGAAGGTGTTAGTGAATCGGAAATTAGAGATTCATGGAAAGATGATATCGAAATTTTTAAAAAAATTAGAAAAAAATATTTACTATATTGAAATTATATGACAAAATTATCCCCTTTTCATCTTGCAATCCCAGTAAAGAATTTATCAGAATCTAAAAAATTTTATCAAAATACTTTAGGGTGTAAACCAGGTAGAGAATCTGATGAATGGGCTGATTATAATTTTTTTGGACATCAATTAGTGATTCATGTAGATCCAAATCATCAAGGAAAATCCCATCATAATGAAGTTGATGGTAAATCGGTACCTATTCCCCATTTTGGTGTTGTAATTCCATGGGATGACTTTGATAAATTTGCAAATTCTTTGACAGAAAATAAAATTAATTTTATAATAGAACCTTATATAAGGTTTGAAGGACTTCCTGGAGAACAAAAGACAATGTTTTTTTATGATAATTCAGGGAATGCTCTGGAATTTAAATCTTTTAAAGATATGAGTATGTTATTTTCAACTAAAATATAATTATGTTAAAAATTGGATCTAAAATTTTTGATGGAATATTTTCAGAAGTAAACAGAAAAAAAATTGAAGGCTTTACAATTTGGTCTGCTACAGTCGGGTTCATTTTCCACTTATCTCTGGTATTACTTAACAATTATTCTATAATTAATATTGGAAACGAAAGTTTATTACTAACGAACCCAATATCTGCAATTTATACTCCTTTCTCAATAATATTATATTATGAGATTTTCTTGTTAATATTTTATTTACCAAGATCATTTACAACTTCTATCTTAAAGCAGTTTGAGATTATTTCTCTAATAATTATAAGAAGAATTTTTTATGATATTCCTAAGCTTAATTTAGACTCAAATGATTGGTTTCAGAACCCAGATAATCTTCAGATTACTTATGATCTCATTTCAATTCTAATACTTTTCTTCTTAATATATTTATTCAATTTTGTAAAATCTAAAATAGAGAATAAGAAAGGAATTAAAAATATTGACAGATTTATAGATTCCAAAAAAATCATAAGTGTAATATTAATACCAGTTATGATAATCCTCTTTATTATAGGGCTATATAACTTGTATTCTATTGGTATGAGTTCAAATTTTGCAAGTTCTTTCTATTATGTTAATGAAGTATTTTACAATACATTTTTCTCAATATTAATAATTGCTGATGTATTTATATTACTACTATCTTTCTTATATACAGAGAGATATAGTCAAATTATGAGAAATACAGGCTTTATAATATGTACAATACTTATCAGACTATCCTTCTCCTCGTCAGGACTTACTAATTTACTATTAATAATATCTAGTGTACTTTTTGGGCTTCTTATTTTGAAGATTTATAGTTTAATGAATAAAATAGAATAGTTAATCAGAAAGGGAACAAGCCTTCAAAGTGTTTTTTAAAAGCATTGCAATAGTCATTGGGCCAACACCTCCAGGAACAGGAGTAATGAAACCTACCCTGCTAGATACACTATTAAAATCTACATCACCAGCGATTCTGTATCCCTTGTGTGATGAAGAATCATCTACCCTAGTTATTCCTACATCAATAATTGTTGAACCCTTTTTGACCATATCACCCTTGATGAATTCAGGTTTACCAATTGCAGAAATAATTAAATCAGACTCTAGACATAATTCTTCTAAATTACTTGTCCTGCTGTGAGCAACAGTTACTGTTGCGTTTCCAAAAATTTTATTTTGACTAAGTAGAATACTTATAGGTCTCCCCACTATTTGACTTCTTCCTATTACAAGACATTTTTTCCCTGCAGTTTGAATTTTAGATCTTTCAATTAACTCAATAATACCAGCTGGAGTAGCAGGTAAGAATGTATCGATTCCAAGAGCCATTTTTCCGTAATTAATAGGATGAAAGCCATCAACATCTTTATAAGGGTCCACTTGACTTAAAATTTTTTCTTGATTTATGTCTTTAGGCAAAGGAAGCTGAACTATAAAACCATCAATATCATCATTATTATTAATCTTTTGAATCTCATCGATAAGATCATTTTCTGAAATGGAATCACTATACTTGAAAAGCGAAGATTTGAAACCTACTCTTTCACAAGCCTTTATTTTACTATTAACATAAGTTTTACTTGGACCATCATTTCCAACTAAAATTGCAGCTAAATGAGGAATCTTTAAATTATTTTTTACCCTATTGTCAACAGATGATTTAATTTCATCTAAGACTTCAATAGAAACTTTTTTTCCATCTATAATTTTCATAGGATATTTTTTTCAAATATACATATTGCATTAATTAATCTATTTTTTATGACTATACATTTTTTCAATAACTAAGACATGTGGAAATGTAATAGCAGCAAGAAAAGTAAAAATAATTTGTAATAAATTAACTTTTTGTAGATCAACAAAAAAATAGAATATCAATAAAAAAGTTAAAGCAAGAATGAAATAAGGCATTGAACTTCTAATATATTTCTTAATACTTGTAGGTTTATCATCGTTATAAATAAACTTGACTTGATCTTTTATAGACAACAGACTATGGAAAAAAATAAAATAAATAGCAAAACCATAAATTAAAGTAGAATTTAATGTAAGTATAAATAATAATACAAAGAATGAAATTTCATTTATAAAATGATTTCTTAAGATTTTATTATAGGCCAATATAAAACAATACACAATTGAAACTAAAAATAATGATAAAGCTAAATATGAATAATTAAGAGATGAAATATAGAATGATGCTAAAACTTCATTAACTGCTACTAGATTATTCATGAAAATTATAATAAAGAAAGCTAATCCATGAGATATAATTAGAGATAATTTTATTTTGGAACTAAGATTAGTTCCTGCAAGATTTACTTCCCAGTGTTGTTCACCAAAATGATATACAGAAACAGCTATAAATGCTAATAAAGCAAGTGATGGAATAATATAAAAAAGGGCAAAACCAATAATTACAATCATTAAATAATAGAAAAATAATAAAATATGATTCTTATTAGATTCTTTAGTTGAATATCTGTTAATTATTAACAGGTCATTAGCTCCATGAATAACACCTATCGATAAAATTAATATAAAACCCAATATATTTTCATAAACATCTGAAATAAAATAACTTACGACTAAAGAAGTTAAAATTATTGATATTCTAGATTTGATAATTTTATTCATAAATCTTTGAATTATTGTTAAAAAAAGATAAGATTTTTTTTCAAATAACCTTTTTTTTAATGGTTATTTTATTTAATTTACTTTTCATAAACAATAATTAATTTAATTATGGAAAATTTATTAAGTATTTTACCAGTTTTAGCAACTGATTTAAGCTTGACAGATTTCACTTTTTGGATTGGTTTTGCAGCAATGTTTGCAGCAACACTTTTCTTCTTCAGTGCTATGAATTTAGTTGCTGATAAGTGGAAAACTTCAATGCTAGTTTCAGCTCTAATTACTGCTATTGCAGCTCTTCATTATTATTATATGAGAAATGCTGCTATGGAAGGTGATATAACAACTGCCTACAGATACGTAGATTGGATCCTTACTGTACCGCTAATGTGTGTAGAGTTTTATCTAATATTAAAACCATCAGGTGCTACAAAAAGTCTGTTATGGAAGTTAATTCTTCTTTCAGTCATAATGCTTGTTACTGGATACTTCGGTGAAGCAGGTATAATGGGACTAGACGCTCAGTTATGGGGTCTTGCTTCAGGTTTAGCATATTTTGCTATTGTTGCTGAAGTTAAGTTTGGTGGCGCATCAAAACTTGCTAAATCAGCAGGAGGAAATGTTGAAAGCGCACATAAAATGTTATGTAATTTCGTACTTATAGGTTGGGCTATTTATCCAATAGGATATATGGCTGGTACTGATGGATGGTATAGTGGTATCTTTAGTGGCCTTGCTGGTCAAATGGATGTTATCTATAACGTTGGTGATGCAGTTAACAAAATCGGTTTCGGTCTTGTTGTTTACAACCTTGCTGTATCTAAGTAATTTATATACACACAATTTAAAAAGTCACCTTCGGGTGACTTTTTTTTTACATTCTATTTGGCAAATCAATCCCCAAAAGATCACAAGCAGATTCAATTACATGACTTGTCTTTTGTGAAATAACTAAACGAACCGAAGTTGATTCTTTGGTTTCTGAGTTTAGTATATGATGATTCTGATAAAGTGAATTATAATTTCTAACTAAATCATATAGATAATTTGCAATAAGTGCAGGTGAAAGTTCATTATATGAAGCAATAATTACTGAAGGATATTCATAAATAGTTTTAATAACTTCTTTTTCTTTATCATTAAGCTTATAACTTTTATCGATTTGAATATCTTTATTTACTTTTTTTAATATTGATTGAATTCTTACATAAGCATACTGAATAAATGGACCAGTATTCCCACTTAAATCAATTGATTCTTCAGGATTAAATAAAATATTCTTCTTTGGATCAACCTTTAAAATATAATATTTAAGAGCACCCAATGCTATCTTTTTGTATTCATCAAAATCCAAAGTTTCATTGTTTGATTTATACTTATCTAAACTCTCACTAGTATGTTTAACACTATCAATTAAATCATAAATTAAATCATCTGCATCAACAACAGTACCTTCTCGACTTTTCATTTTTCCTGAAGGTAAATCTACCATTCCATAACTTAAATGAAATAAATTGTCAGCCCAATCATATCCCAATTTATTTAATATTTTAAAAAGCACTTTAAAATGATAGTCTTGTTCATTACCAACTGTATATATCATTCCTTTAACATTAGAATTGTCAGCAATTCTTTGGACTGCTGTTCCTAAATCTTGAGTCATATATACAGATGTTCCATCAGATCTTAATAGAAGTTTTTCATCAAGACCTTCATTGTCGAGATTTATCCAAACTGAAGAATCTTCTCTTTCATACAACACGCCTTTTTTAAGACCCTCTTCCATAATATTCTTTCCTAAAAGATAAGTCTCGCTTTCGTAATAATTTTTATCAAAAGATACTCCCAATAAACTGTATGTTTTATCAAAACCATCATAAACCCAATCATTCATCATTTTCCAAATCTGTCTGGTTTCTTTATTATTTTTTTCCCAATTCATTAACTCCTTTTTAGCAGCTTTCATTATCTCGGTGTTTTCAGAGGCAACATCCTTATCCATTCCAGATTCAATTAGTTGTCTCATTTGATCTTTATGAACTTTATCAAACATTATATAATAATCACCAACAAATTTATCTCCTTTAGTATTTTCTGATTCAGGTGTAGCTCCTTCTGCAAATTGTTTCCATGCAACCATAGATTTGCATATATGAATACCACGGTCATTAATTATTTGAACCTTTTGCACTTTCTTACCATTAGCTTCTAGAATTTTAGATATAGAATAACCTAATAGATTATTTCTTATGTGTCCTAAGTGTAAAGGTTTATTTGTATTAGGAGATGAGAACTCTACAATATAAGTATCGTTAGTATTCTCAACTTTTCCAAAACTCAAATCATCTTTAATTATGTCTATAAAATCTAGATAATATGCGTCAGAAACTGTAAGATTTAAAAAACCACCTACTATATTAAAATCAATAAGATAAATTGAATCTTTAATTAAATGCTCACCAAGCAATTTACCTATTCCTGAAACTTGATCTTTATTTATTAACTTAAAGAAAGGAAAAAGAACTATGGTAATATCGCCATCAAAGTCTTTTTTAGTATTTTGGATTTCAATTTTTTCAACTTTAATATCATAATTTTTAATTAAAAAATTAGAAGTTAAGTTTGAAATCTCTGATTTGATTTCCATCTATTGTTTTATGAAATTGTTCTATGAGTTGGTCCATTGTAAATTTGTCTTGGTCTACCAATAGGATTATTAGAATCTCTCATTTCTTTCCACTGAGCAATCCATCCCGGTATTCTTCCTAAAGCAAACATTACAGTAAACATATCTGTAGGAATACCTAGGGCTCGATATATAATACCTGAATAGAAATCAACATTAGGGTATAATTTTTTTTGTATAAAGTATTCATCATTTAAAGCCTTTTCTTCAATTGATTTAGCAATATCTAGTATAGGATCTTCAATACCCAAATCATTTAAAACTTGATCAGCTGCTTTCTTAATAATTTTCGCTCTTGGATCAAAGTTCTTATAAACTCTATGACCAAAACCCATTAATCTGAAAGGGTCTGACTTATCTTTAGCTTTATTTAAATATTTATCAATATCTGAATTATCATTTTTTATAAGCTCAAGCATCTCAATTACAGCCTGATTTGCACCTCCATGAAGTCTTCCCCATAACGCAGATATTCCAGCTGAAATAGATGCATATAAGCCAGCATATGACGATCCAACTATTCTTACAGTTGAAGTAGAGCAGTTTTGTTCATGATCAGCGTGAAGTATTAAAAGAGTGTTCAGTGCATTAACTATAATATCATTTTGAACATACTCTTGATTAGGTTTAGCAAACATCATGTATGCAATATTTTCTGTATACGAAAGATTGTTATTACTATAATTTAAAGGTAAACCTTTAATTTTTCTAAGTGTCCAAGATGACATAATTGGGAACTTTGCAAGTAGACGAACTGTGGATAAATACATTTTATCATCTGCAGAAACACCTTCTTTGTCATTTAGAGAAATTTTTGTTTCGTTTTGAGGGTTAAATGCTATTAGAGCTGATGTCAAAGAAGATAAAACACCCATTGGATGAGCAGATTTTGGAAAACTCTTAAAAATTTGTTTTAAATCTTCATCAACAAGTGATTCTTCTCTTATATCATTTTGAAATTTTTTAATTTGGTCTTTAGAAGGTAAATCTCCAAAGATTAAAAGATAAGTTACCTCTAAAAAAGATTTCTTTTGACACAATTCTTCAACTGAATAACCTCTATATCTTAGAATACCATTTTCACCGTCAAGGTAAGTTATATTACTAATACAGTGACCAGTATTCTTATATCCAGGATCATAAGTAATTAGTCCAACCTCAGATCTCAAATTCTTGATATCGATAGCCTCTTCATTCTCTGAGCCAGTTAATACAGGAAAGGTGAAAGACTTACCATTAAATTCAATTTTTGCAGACTTATCCATTAATAAAGTGTTTATGCAAATTTAGATTACCTGTAGTTAAGAAAAAAATTAAATAAAATTAATATTTCTAAAGGTTCAAATTAAAAGCACTTTTTCCTAGATATTTAGATTTATCTGCTAACTCTTCTTCAATTCTAAGTAATTGATTGTACTTTGACATTCTATCACTTCTTGACATTGAACCTGTTTTTATTTGACCTGTGTTAAATGCAACACATAAATCTGATATTGTAGAATCTTCAGTTTCTCCAGATCTATGTGAAATAACTGAAGTGAAATTGTTTTCTGCAGCGAGGTTTATTGCTGAAATTGTTTCTGTCAATGATCCAACTTGATTAAACTTAATCAAAATGGAATTACCAATCTTTTCATTAATCCCTTTTGATAATCTTGAAATATCAGTTACAAAAAGATCATCACCAACTAATTGAACCTTATCTCCTATTCTATCTGTTAACAACTTCCAACCTTCCCAATCATCTTCATCCATTCCATCTTCAATAGAAATAATTGGGTATTTTTCACAAAGTTCAACTAAAAAATCAACTTGTTGAGCAGAAGTTAATCGAGTAGAATTATTCTTTTCAAAAATTGAGTAATCATAAAGATTGTCTTTATAAAACTCAGACGCAGCACAATCTAAAGCAATCATAACATCTTTATTCATTTGATATCCTGCTTTTTCTACCGCTTTAATTATAGTATTAATAGCATCTTCTGTACCATCTAAATCTGGAGCAAAACCTCCCTCATCACCAACAGCTGTTGAAAGTCCTCTTGATTTGAGTATTGATTTTAAGTTATGAAACACCTCGTTACCAATTTGAAGGGCATGGGTAAAGCTTGATGCTCCAACTGGAACAATCATAAATTCCTGAAAAGAAATTGGAGAATCAGAATGACTACCACCATTTATAATGTTCATAAGAGGAACGGGAAGAACATTAGAGTTTTCATTTCCTAGATATTTAAAAAGTGAAATATTTTTTTCTTTTGCAGCAGCCTTGGAAACAGCTAATGATACTGATAAAATAGCATTAGCGCCGAGCTTAGATTTATTGGGAGTATTATCTAGATTAATCATTTTTGAATCAATTTTGGATTGTTCAAAAACTGATAAACCTTCTAGTTCTTTAAAAATAATATCATTAACATTTTTAACAGCTTCAAAAACTGATTTACCCATATAAGTATTTAATCCATCTCTAAGTTCAACAGCTTCATGTTGACCTGTTGATGCTCCTGATGGAACTGCAGCCCTACCCATAATTCCATTTGTTGTTATCACATCAGTTTCAACCGTAGGATTTCCTCTTGAATCAAATATTTGTCTAGCAACAATAGTTTTAATTTTAGTCATATTATTTAAGTTTGGATAAGAATTGATCAAAAAGGTAATTACCATCGTTTGGACCTGGTCCAGCCTCAGGATGATACTGAACAGAAAAGCAGTTTTTACCTTCAATCTCAAGACCAGCAACTGTTTGGTCATTTAGATGTTTATGAGAGATCTTAACAGAACTATTTGATATTGCAGTATCATAATCAACAGCAAAACCATGATTTTGAGATGTAATTTCACCTTTTCCAGTATTTAAATTTAATACAGGATGATTTATACCTCTATGTCCATTAAACATTTTATATGTTTTTATTCCATTTGCAAGAGCTATAATTTGATGTCCTAGACATATTCCAAATAAAGGATAATTTTTATCTAGTATTTTTTTTGTAGTATCTATAACCTTAGTCAATGGTTTAGGATCTCCAGGACCATTTGAAAGAAAAAAACCGTTTGGTTTAAATTTTAACATTTCATCAAGATCAGTATCATAAGGAAAAACCTTTATATAGATATCTCTTCGAGAGAAATTATCAAGTATATTTTTCTTTATACCAAGATCAATTACAGCTAATCTTATTTTTGAATTACTATCACCATATTCATAAGAATTCTTAGTTGAAACCTTTGAAGCTAGTTCTAGACCATCCATAATTGGAAAGTCTTTTAATTTTTTATTAATTTCATCGATTTTATCAATCTCTGTTGTAATTGCTGCGTTCATTGCACCATTATCTCGTATATATCTAACTAATGCTCTAGTATCAACTTCACTTAAAGTAACAAGATTGTTTGATTGAAACCATTTTTTTAATGATTCAGAATTGGATCTAGAATTAACAGAACTAAAAGTTTTACATATTAAACCACTAATAAAAATTTTTTGAGATTGAGATTCAGATTTTTTTATACCATAGTTCCCAATATGAGAAGTAGTCGTGACCATAATTTGGCCAAAATAAGATGGATCAGTAAAAATTTCTTGATAACCTGTCACACCAGTATTGAAGCAAATCTCACCGTATGAGGTGCCTTCAATACCTGCAGAACGACCATAAAAGGTGGTACCATCAGCTAATAGTACAAGACCTTTTTTTCTTTTTTCGTTGGACATTTCGGAAAGTAAAATTAAACAAAAAAAGGATATATGAAAAAACATATATCCTTTTGTTAATTACTTTTTAAGAGCAACTATTCACTCTTTGATTCTGCAATAGATTCTGTAGCTGATTCTTCAACTACTTCAGAAGATGCTTTGTTGCTATAGATGGTATTAAAGTCAACTAATTCAATCATAGCCATAGATGCATTATCACCCAATCTATTACCTAACTTAATAATTCTTGTATAACCACCCTGTCTGTCAGCAACCTTCTTTGAGATTTCATCAAATAAAATTTGAACACCAACTTTATTTCTTAGTTTACTAAAACACAATCTTCTATTATGAACATTGTCATTCTTGGACTTGGTAATTAAAGGCTCAATAAATATTTTTAAAGCTTTAGCTTTTGTAGAACTAGTTGTAATTCTTTTGTGCTCTAAAAGAGAAATAGCCATGTTTGCAAGCATTGCCTTTCTATGAGCAGTTTTTCTACCAAGTTTTATATTTTTCTTACCGTGTCTCATTATTTAATCTTTATCTAATTTATATTTTGAAAGATCCATTCCAAAAGAAAGACCTTTAAGTATAACTAACTCTTCTAATTCTGTTAAAGATTTTCTACCAAAGTTTCTAAACTTCATTAAATCATTTTTATTAAACGATACTAAATCACCTAGAGTATCAACCTCTGCAGCCTTAAGACAGTTTAATGCTCTAACAGATAAATCCATATCTATAAGTTTAGTTTTTAAAAGCTGTCTCATGTGAAGAGATTCCTCATCATAAGTTTCAGATTGAGCAATTTCATCAGCTTCTAAAGTAATTAGTTCATCAGAAAACAACATGAAATGATGAATTAAAATTTTAGCTGCTTCAGTAAGAGCATCCTTTGGATGAATAGAACCATCAGTGACAATCTCAAAAACTAATTTTTCATAATCAGTCTTTTGTTCAACTCTATAATTCTCAATGTCATATTTAACATTCTTGATTGGTGTATATATTGAATCGATTGCAATTACTCCTACAGATTCACTTTGTTTTTTGTTTTCTTCAGCAGGTACATAACCTCTTCCTTTTTCAATATTAAGTTCGATAGAAAGTTTTACATTCTTTTCTAAACTACAAATAACTAAGTCAGGATTTAATATCTGAAAACCAGAAATAAATTTTTGAAGGTCAGAAGCTTTTAATACTTTTTGATTACCTACAATAACATTTATCTTTTCATTTTCAACATCGTCAATTTGTCTTTTTAATCTAATTTGCTTGATATTAAGAATAATTTCAGTCACATCCTCAACAACACCTTCTATAGTAGAGAATTCATGATCAACACCTTCTATTTTAACTGAAGTAAAAGCATAACCTTCTAAAGATGATAACAAAACTCTTCTAAGAGCATTACCAATAGTTAAACCATAACCTGGTTCAAGTGGTCTAAATTCAAATTTACCATGAGATTCCGTAGAATCTATCATGATTACTTTATCTGGTTTTTGAAAGTTTAAAATTGCCATATTTTTTATTTTGAGTATAATTCAACGATTAATTGTTCTTTAATATTTTCTGGAATCTGTTCTCTTTCTGGAATTGTAACAAACTCTCCTTCAAGCCTCTCTCTGTTAAACTTGATCCAATCATATTCAGAGCTATTTTCCCTAAGAGAGCTCTCAATAGCCTTTAATGATTTTGATTTTTCTCTAATTGAAACCAAATCACCTGGTTTTAGGGTATAAGATGGAATATTAACTATAGAACCATTGACAGTAACATGTTTATGAGTAACTAACTGTCTAGCTCCATCTCTTGTTTTTGAAATACCCATTCTATATACAACATTATCTAGTCTAGATTCACAAAGTTGAAGTAATAATTCACCTGTAATACCTTTTCCTCTATTAGCTTTATCATAAATGTTTTTAAACTGTTTTTCAAGAATACCATAAGTATACTTGGCTTTCTGTTTTTCCATTAATTGAATAGCGTATTCAGATTTTTTTCCTCTTCTCTTTGCATTACCATGTTGTCCTGGAGGATAATTCTTTTTCTCTAGAGTACGGTCTTCACCAAAAAGTGGTTCACCGAACTTTCTAGAAATTTTTGTTTTTGGTCCTGTATATCTTGCCATTTATATTTTAATTAATTAAACTCTTCTTCTTTTAGGTGGTCTACATCCATTGTGAGGTACTGGAGTTACATCAATAATCTCAGATACTTCTAAACCATTATTATGAAGTGTTCTTATTGCTGATTCTCTACCATTACCTGGTCCTTTCACAAGAACTTTAATTCTTCTTAGACCTGCATCATGTGCAACTTTTGCACAATCTTCAGCAGCAGTTTGAGCAGCAAATGGAGTATTCTTTTTAGAACCTCTAAAGCCCATTTTTCCAGCAGAAGACCATGAAATTACTTCACCTTTTAAATTTGTTAATGATATAATTATATTATTAAATGAAGCATTAATATGAGCTTCACCTACTGAATCTACAATTACTTTTCTTTTTTTATTAGTTGATTTTGCCATAATTACTTAGTCGCTTTTTTCTTATTAGCTACAGTTTTTCTTTTACCTTTTCTAGTTCTAGAATTATTTTTTGTTCTTTGACCTCTTAAAGGAAGACCTGTTCTATGTCTTATACCTCTATAACTTCCAATATCCATTAATCTTTTAATGTTCAATTGAGTTTCCGATCTTAGCTCACCTTCAATTGTAAGACTACCTACAACATCCCTAACACTAGCGATATCCTTATCATCCCAATCTGCAACTTTTTTATTAGGATCTACTTTTGCATTATCTAATATTGTCATTGCTAAGCTTCTACCAATACCATATATATAAGTAAGAGAAATTGCTCCTCTTTTTTCTTTTGGTATATCTATTCCTGAAATTCTTGCCATAATTAACCTTGTCTTTGTTTAAACCTTGGATTCTTTTTGTTAATGACATATAAACGTCCTTTTCTACGAACGATTTTACATTCACTACTTCTTTTTTTTATTGATGCTTTAACTTTCATTTTAATTTGTTTTACATTCTAAATGTTATTCTTGCTTTTGATAAATCATAGGGACTCATTTCTAATTTAACTTTATCCCCAGGTAAAAGTTTTATGTAATGAAGTCTCATCTTACCAGAAATATGAGCAGTAACAACATGTCCATTATCAAGCTCAACTCTAAACATAGCATTTGAGAGTGCTTCAATAATTTTACCTTCTTGCTCTATTGATTTCTGCTTTGCCATTTATATTGTTGGTTTACTTCTCATTGAACCTGACTTCATTAGACCATCATAATGATTATTAAGTAAATATGCATTCACTTGTTGTATTGTATCTATTGCTACTCCTACCATAATTAAAAGAGAAGTACCTCCGAAAAAGAGAGCCCAACCTTGTTGCATACCAATTAACTGAACAACTATAGCTGGGAAAACTGCAATTACTGCCAGATATAAAGACCCAGGAAAAGTAATTTGCGACATAACTGAATCAAGGTATTCTGATGTTTCATTACCAGGTCTTATTCCTGGAACAAAACCTCCACTTCGTTTTAAATCATCTGACATCTTATTGGTTGGAACTGTTATTGCGGTGTAAAAAAATGTGAAAATTACTACTAACAGACCAAATAAAATATTATACCATAATCCAAAAATATCAGAGAAGCTTGCTTGAAGCCATTGGCCAATTGAAGATGTACCAAATACACTTCCAATTGTTGCAGGAGCAAACATCAAAGCTTGAGCAAAAATTATCGGCATAACTCCAGAAGCATTAAGCTTAAGAGGTATATACTGTCGTTTAGACATTCCCGAAGATTGAGATCCTGGTACAGAATTTCTTCTAGCATACTGAACAGGAATCTGTCTAACAGCCATAACCAATAGTATACTTAATAAAATAATTACAAGCCATACAGCTAATTCAATAACAACCATTATTAAACCACCATTACTTTCAGATATTCTTGAAATTAAATTCTGTGTAAATGAAAGAGGAAGTGTAGCAACTATACCTACTGTTATAAGAAGAGATATTCCATTTCCAATACCTCTATCAGTAATTTTTTCACCAAGCCACATTGCAAAAATACAACCTGTTACAAGAATTATAATTGAAGTAAAAATAAACATTGGAGTTCTTCCAAAGATAAAAGCGCTATCAGGAACACCAAGTGCGCTTAGTCCATAAAGATATGCAGGAGCTTGAATTGTACAAATAAAAATTGTCAACCATCTAGTAATTTGAGTAATTTTTTTTCTACCACTTTCTCCTTCCTTTTGTAATTTTTGAAGATACGGAAGAGCAACTCCCATAAGCTGAACAACAATAGATGCTGATATATAAGGCATAATCCCTAAAGCAAAAATTGAGGCATTTGCAAATGCTCCACCAGTAAATGCATTAAGAATACCAAGAAGTCCACCTCCATCAGATCTTGAAGAAAGATCAGAGAGTGCAAGTGAATCAACACCTGGAAGAACAACTTGAGCACCAAGTCTATAGACTAATAAAAGAGTAAGAGTAAAAAGGATTCTATCCCTTAACTCTTTTATATTATAAATACTTTTTATTAAGTCTATTAACTTATTCATTATTATATCTTCGTAATTTTACCACCAGCTTTTTCAATTAGTTTTTCAGCAGTAGCAGAAAACTTATTAGCTGTTATATTAACAGGAGCATCTATTTTACCTCGACCTAAGACCTTAACTGGTTTTCCTTTTTTAACAAGTCTCAACTCAATCATTTTTTCAATAGTTAAGTCTTTCTTTATCTTTTTATCATCAACAAGGGTCTGGATATCATCGATATTAATAGTATTATATTCAATTCTATTAATATTTGTAAAACCAAATTTTGGTATCCTTCTTTGAAGAGGCATTTGACCACCTTCAAAACCGATTTTTCTTGAATAACCAGATCTAGATTGAGCACCGTTGTGTCCTCTACCTGAGGTTTTCCCTTTACCTGAACCCTGACCTCTACCAACTCTTTTACCACTGGTTTTATTTGATCCTTTTGCAGGTTTTAAATTATTTAAACTCATAATTATTATTTTATAGAATTAACTTCAACTAGATGACTAACTTTAGCAACCATTCCTTTGATTGAAGCAGTAAGCTCATGTTCAACTTCCATTCCAATTTTTCTCAAACCAAGAGCTTCTAGAGTTCTTTTTTGAGACTCAATTCTTTTGATTGTACTTCTAACCTGTTTTATTCTTATTTTTTTGCTCATCCTTTAAAAACTTTATCTAAAGATATCCCTCTTTGTCTTGAAATTGTTAACGGGCTTCTTAAATTTAATAATGCATCAAAAGTAGCTTTAACTACGTTGTGAGGATTTGAAGATCCTTGAGACTTAGAAAGTACATTTTGAATACCAACAGACTCTAAAACTGTTCTAACTGCACCCCCTGCAATAACACCAGTACCAGGAGCAGCAGGTTTCATAAACACTTTAGAACCACCAAATTTACCTTTTTGTTCGTGAGGCAGAGTACCATTTTCAATTGGTATTCTTACTAAATTTTTCTTTGCATCTTCTACAGCTTTTTGAATTGCGGTAGTAACTTCTTTAGCCTTTCCTAGACCATGACCTACCACACCATTTTCATCTCCAACAATAACTATGGCAGAAAAACCAAAAGCTCTACCACCTTTAGTTACCTTAGTTACTCTTTGAATACCTACAAGCTTATCTTTAAGATCTAAACCAACTGGTTTAACAAGTTCAATATTTTTATAATTTTTATACATATTTAAAATTTAAGTCCGCCTTCTCTTGCACCTTCAGCTAAAGATTTAACTCTTCCATGATAAAGATATCCACCTCTATCAAATTTTATTTTTTCAATACCCTTTTTTATAGCTAGTTCAGCAACTAATTTTCCAACATTAAAAGAAATCTCAATATTGGTCTTTAATTTAAGGTCTAAAATAGCCTTATCTCTTGAAGATGTTTGAAGAAGAGTTTTTCCATTAACATCATCAATTACTTGACAATATATTTCTTTGTTACTTCTAAAAACAGAAAGTCTTGGGTAATCTGGAGTACCAGAAATCACCTTCTTTATTCTTTGTCTAATTCTATTTCTTCTAAAAGTTTTAGTATTTGTCATATTATGCTGATTTACCTGCTTTTCTTCTTATTTGTTCACCGACAAATTTTATTCCTTTTCCTTTGTATGGCTCAGGACGTCTAAAAGATCTTATTTTAGCCGCTACATGTCCAACTAGTTGTTTATCTGGAGATGATAATTTAATAATAGGATTTTTACCTTTTTCATTAATAGTTTCAACCTTTACCTCAGATGCAATATTCATAACTATTGTATGAGAAAATCCTAAGGATAAATCTAATTTTTGACCAGAAGCATTAGCTCTATAACCAACTCCTACTAGTTCTAATTCAAGAGTAAATCCTTCTAAAACACCTTTAACCATGTTAAAAACTAGAGCTCTATATAATCCGTGTTTAGATTTATGATCTTTTGATTCAGAATTTCTCTTAACTATAATAGTATCGTCAGAGATGTTAAAACTTACACCATCAAAATTTTGATTCATCTCACCATTTTTACCTTTTACAGTAATTACATCGCCATTTACGCTAACTGAAACGCCTTCTGGGATACTTATCGGATTGTTTCCTATTCTTGACATAATTATTTTTTAATAAACATAACAAATTAATTCACCGCCAATATTTTGACTAGCAGCTTGTTTTCCTGTCATAACACCTTTTGAGGTAGATATAATTGAAATACCTAAACCATTTAAAACTCGAGGAAATTCTTGAGAACTAGAATATTTTCTAAGACCAGGTTTACTTATCCTTTGAATCTCTTTGATAATTGGTTGTTTAGAAACTGAATCATATTTCAAAGCAATCTTAATATTACCTTGATTATTATCAGTTTCTTCGAATTTATAGCTTAAAATATAGCCTTGATCAAAAAGGATTTTAGTTATATCCTTCTTAATATTTGAAGATGGAATATCTACAACTCTATGACCAGCCATGCTAGCATTTCTTACTCTAGTTAAATAATCTGCAATAGTATCTGTATACATAATCTTTAATTTACCAACTTGCTTTTGTTACACCTGGGATTAAACCTTTATTTGCCATTTCTCTAAACATTACCCTAGATAGACCAAATTGTCTTATATAACCTTTAGGTCTACCTGTCAACTTACATCTATTATGTAATCTAACTGGAGATGCATTTTTAGGGAGTTTTTGAAGACCAACATAGTCATTTGCATCTTTCAAAGACTTTCTTTTAGCTGCATACTTTGCAACTATACGTTGTCTTTTTCTTTCCCTAGCTTTCATTGATTCTTTTGCCATATTATTGTTTTTTAAAAGGTAATCCTAGATCTGTTAATAATGCTTTTGCCTCTTTATTAGAGTTTGTATTTGTTACAAATGTTATATCCATTCCAGAAATCTTATTGACTTTATCAATATTAATTTCAGGAAATATAATTTGTTCTTTTATTCCAAGGTTATAATTACCTCTCCCATCAAAGCCATCCGCTTTTATTCCTTGGAAATCTCTAACCCTAGGTAATGCAATTGTTATAAGTCTGTCAAGAAATTCGTACATTCTATCACCTCTCAAAGTAACTTTTGCACCGATAGGGGTACCTTTTCTTAGCTTAAAAGACGCAACATCCTTTTTGGATAAAGTAGCTATAGCCTTTTGACCTGAAATAAGAGTTAGTTCTTCAACTGCATAATCGATAAGCTTCTTATCACTCACAGCAGCTCCAACACCTCTTGAAATAACAATTTTTTCTAAAGTAGGAACTTGCATAATGTTTGTTAAACCAAGCTTATCTTTAAGCTCTTTAACTATCTTATTTGAATAATCTTCTTTTAATCTTGGTATATTAGACATAATTAAATAGTTTCTTTAGATTTTGTAGATATACGTACTTTTTTACCATCTTCATTTTTATATCCAATTCTTGTTTTTTCTCCCTCTTTAGTCATTAATGATATATTAGAAATATTAATAGGAAGTTGTTTTTCAATAATTCCACCTTTTGGATTCTCAGAGTTAGGTTTTGTATGTCTTTTAACAGTATTTACACCTTCAACTAAAGCTTTATTTGAATTGTATAATACTTTAAGAACAGTACCCTTTGTTCCCTTATACTCACCAGTAATAACCATTACTTGATCTCCTTTTTTAATTTTTATCTTATTCATATCTCTATTATAAAACTTCAGGTGCAAGAGAAACAATTTTCATAAACTGTTTTTCTCTTAATTCTCTAGCAACTGGACCAAAAACTCTTGTACCTCTCATTTCACCAGTTTGAGCAAGTAATACACATGCATTCTCATCAAATCTGATATATGATCCATCATTTCTTCTAACTTCTTTTTTTGTTCTTACTACTACAGCTATTGAAACTTGACCTTTCTTAACTGTTCCATTAGGTGTAGCATCCTTAACAGTAACAACAATTTTGTCACCAATTCTAGCATACCTTCTTTTAGTTCCACCCAATACACGTATAGTAAGAACTTCTTTTGCTCCAGTATTATCAGCTACTTTAAGTCTTGATTCTTGTTGTACCATTTTATTTTGCTCTTTCTATTATTTCTACAATTCTCCACTTTTTTGTTTTGCTCATCGGTCTAGTCTCCATTATTCTTACAGTATCTCCTTCATTGCAGTCATTCTTCTCGTCATGAGCAACATACTTTTTTGTCTTTAAAACAAATTTACCGTAAACAGGGTGTTTCACCTTTTTAACCTCTGCTACAACAACAGACTTTTCCATTTTGTCAGAGGATACGATCCCTATTCTCTCTTTTCTTAGACTTCTAGTTGACATTTAATCTTGTTTTTTTTCGTTTAAAACTGTTTTTAGCTTAGCAAGCTGTCTTCTTAAAATTTTAATTTCAAGAGGATTTTCTATTGTTTGAACTGAGTTATTAAATTTTAACTGTGATAACTTCTTTGAAGTATCAGTTAATTTTTCATTTAACTCATCGGTTGACATATTTCTTATTTCACTAATTTTCATAATATCCTTTAAAATCTCTTGCAATTATAAACTTTGTTGTTACTGGTAGTTTTTGAGCAGCTAACCTAAGAGCTTCTTTTGCAACAGCAACAGGTACACCTGATACTTCAAAAAGAACTCTACCTGGTTTTACAACTGCAACAAAATACTCAGGAGCACCTTTTCCTTTACCCATTCTAACCTCAAGAGGTTTTTTTGTAATTGGTTTATCTGGAAATATTTTAATCCAAAGCTGACCTTCTCTTTTCATGTATCTAGTAGCAGCAATCCTAGCAGCCTCTATTTGCCTTGAAGTAATAAACTTAGATTCTAAAGATTTTATTCCAAACATACCATTAGAAAGTCTATGACCTCTTTGAGATAAACCTTTCATTTTACCTTTCTGTGCTTTTCTAAATTTGGTTCTTTTAGGTTGTAACATATCTAATTAATTTTTTCTATCTCTTTGTCTATTATTCTTTTTTGAATTATTAGATGATTTTTTCATACCTGTTAAAGGAGATAATTCTCTTTTACCATAAACCTCACCTTTCATAATCCAAACTTTAATTCCAAGTTTACCATAAGTTGTATTAGCCTCAACAATAGCATAATCAATATCAGCTCTGAATGTTGAAAGAGGTATTCTACCATCCTTGTAAGATTCAGATCTAGCCATTTCCGCACCATTCAACCTACCTGATATTTGAATTTTAATTCCCTCTGCATTCATTCTCATTGCTGCAGCAATAGCCATTTTGATAGCTCTTCTAAAAGAAATTCTATTTTCAATTTGTCTTGCAATACTATTTCCAACAAGGAATGCATCTAATTCAGGACGTTTAATTTCAAATATATTAAGCTGTATATCTTTAGCTGTAATTTTTTTAAGCTCTTCTTTTAATTTATCGACTTCTGATCCTGCTTTACCAATAATAATACCTGGTCTAGCAGTAGTTATAGTTATAATAATTAATTTAAGAGTTCTTTCAATTATAACACTAGAAACACTAGCACGAGAAAGTCTTGCATAAATATATTTTCTGATCTTATCATCCTCTGCAATTTTATCACCATAATCTCTACCACCCCACCAGTTAGAATCCCAGCCTCTAATAATTCCTAATCTATTTCCTATTGGATTTGTCTTTTGTCCCATTTAATTAATTGTTTTTGATGAAAGTACTAATGTTACATGATTAGATCTCTTTCTAATTCTATGAGCTCTACCTTGAGGAGCTGTTCTTATTCTTTTAAGCATACTACCTCCATCTACTCTAATTTCTTTAACAAATAGTTGAGCTGTATCTATATTTGAATCTTCGTTCTTAGACTGCCAGTTTGATATAGCTGAAACTAAAAGTTTTTCCAGTCTTCTTGAAGCCTCTTTAGGACTAAACTTAAGTATAGATAATGCATTTGATATATCCTCACCCCTAATTTGATCAGCTACAAGACGCATTTTTCTTGGAGAAGTTGGACAATTATTAAGTTTAGCAAAAGCTATATCTTTTTTTGCTTCTTTAATTTTATCAGCGCTATTTCTTTTTCTTGATCCCATTTAATTAATCAATATTAATTTATCTTTTATTTCCTGTATGACCTCTAAATGATCTAGTTGGAGAAAACTCTCCTAATTTATGTCCAACCATGTTTTCTGTTACGTAAACTGGAATGAACTGTTTCCCATTATGAACTGCAATTGTTTGACCAACAAAATCAGGAATAATCATAGAAGATCTAGACCATGTTTTAATAACAGTTTTCTTATTATCTTCAATATTTTTATTTACCTTTTTTAGAAGGCTTAGATGAACATATGGTCCTTTTTTTAATGATCTTGACATACTATATTATTTTTTTCTTCTTTCAATTATAAACTTAGAAGATGATTTCTTTTTTGATCTTGTTCTGAAGCCTTTAGCTGGTATTCCCTTTTTAGATCTAGGGTGACCACCTGAAGCTTTACCTTCTCCACCACCCATCGGATGATCAACAGGGTTCATTGCAACTGGTCTAGTTCTCGGTCTTCTACCTAACCATCTTTTTCTTCCTGCTTTTCCAGATGAGGTAAGTTGATTATCAGAGTTAGAAACTGCACCAATAGTAGCATAACAAGTATTAAGAATCATTCTTGTTTCACCTGAAGGCAGCTTGACAGTACAAAACTTACCATCCTTAGCCATAAGTTGTGCAAAAGAACCAGCACTTCTTGAAATACTAGCACCTTTACCTGGATTTAATTCAATACATGAAATAATTGTACCTAATGGAATACTAACAATTGGCATAGCGTTACCAATCTCAGGAGAAACAGATTCTCCAGAAACAATACTCTGCCCAATCTTTAGTCCATTTTGTGCTATTATATATCTCTTTTCTCCATCTTTATACTCTAAAAGAGAAATAAATGCAGATCTATTAGGATCATATTCTATTGATTTAACTTCAGCAACAACATCAAATTTATCTCTTTTAAAATCTATTAATCTATATCTTTTTTTATGACCACCACCTCTATACTTACTAGTCATTTTACCATTATTATTTCTTCCACCAGTTCTTTTCTTGGTAGTAAGTAATGACTTTTCAGGTTTATCTGTTGTAATAGCATCAAATCCATTAACGACTCTAAATCTCTGTGACGGTGTAACCGGTTTTAATTTTCTTACTGGCATAATTATAGATTTGCAAAGAAGTCAATTCTGTCTCCCTCTGAAATTTTAACAATTGCTTTTTTGTATGCTCCTTTTTTACTTATTTGAACACCTTTTTTAGTGAATCTTGTTTTTGATTCAGATCCATAAATCATAGTTCTAACTTTAACAACTGAAACCCCATAAGAAGATTCAACAGCTTTTTTAATTTCAACCTTGTTTGCAGATTTAGAAACTATAAAGGTGTATGAATTCCTTAATTCACTTTCATTAGTTGCTTTTTCAGTTAATATTGGTTTTATAAGTATGTCCATAATATATTTTATTTCAAGGTTGATTCAATTCCTTCAACCGCACTTTCTAAAATTAAAATGTTATTAGCATCAGTGATTTCATAAGTGTTTAACTCTGAGTTAATTACAACTTTTGAGTTTTTTAAATTTCGTGACGACAAATATATATTATTATTTATATCACTTGTTACTACTAAAGTCTTTTTTGTTTCAAGTCCAAAAGCCTTGATGATATTTAAATAATCGGATGTTTTTGGGTTTGAAAAGTTGAAATCCTCAAGTATTAAAATTTCTTTATTTTTTGCTTTATATGCAAGAGCAGATTTTCTAGCTAATTTTTTTACTTTTTTATTAACCTTTTGATCATAGGAACGTGGTCTAGGACCAAAAACTCTACCACCACCTCTAAATAATGGGTTTTTAATACTTCCGGCTCTTGCCGTACCTGTTCCTTTTTGCTTCTTAATCTTTCTTGTACTACCTGCAATCTCTCCTCTTTCTTTTGATTTGTGAAGACCTTTTCTATTATTAGCAAGATACTGCTTAACATCAAGATAAATAGCGTGATCGTTAGGCTCAATACCAAATACTAGTTTATCTAACTTGACTTTTTTATCAGTCTCTTTACCTTTTATATTATGTACTTTAAGTTCCATTACTTTTGAACAATTATATATGAGTTATTGTGTCCAGGAACACTTCCTTTAACAATTAAAATATTTTCTTCTGACATTACCTTAACCACCTTAAGGTTTAGCACTTTAACTTTTGAGTTACCAGTTTGACCTGCCATTCTCATTCCTTTAAAAACTCTTGAAGGACTAGAACCAGCACCAATTGAACCTGGAGCTCTTAATCTATTATGTTGACCATGAGTAGAATCACCAACACCTCTAAAGCCATGTCTTTTAACAACACCTTGGAAACCTTTACCTTTAGTAATTCCTGAAACATCAACATACTCACCTTCCATAAAGTGATCTACTGTAATTTTATCTCCTAATTTAAGATCGCCTTCAAACCCTTTAAATTCAACTAATTTACTCATCGGATTTGACTTACTTCTTTTGAATTGACCTTCATAAGATTTTGTAGTATTCTTAGATTTCTCATCAAAACCAAGCTGAAAAGAAGAATACCCTTCTTTATCTTCAGTTTTAATCTGAGTAATAGTACATGGACCTGCTTGAAGAATTGTACAAGGAATGTTCTTACCATTCTCATCGTAAATACTTGTCATCCCAATTTTTTTTCCAATAATACCAGACATAATTATTATACTTTAATTTCTACTTCAACTCCACTAGGAAGTTCTAATTTCATAAGCGCATCAACAGTTTTAGAGGATGAGCTGTAAATATCTAAAAGCCTCTTGTAAGAACATAACTTGAACTGTTCTCTTGATTTTTTGTTTACATGAGGAGATCTAAGAACAGTGAATATTTTCTTATGAGTTGGTAAAGGAATAGGACCTGTAACAATAGCACCAGTATTTTTTACTGTTTTAACAATCTTATCAGCTGACTTGTCAACTAGATTGTAATCATAAGATTTTAATTTTATTCTAATTTTTTGACTCATATCTATATGTTTAATCTGTTGTATTTCCTTTTACTTCAGAAATAACAGTTTCTGAGATATTTGAAGGAGTTTGATCGTAATGAGAAAACTCCATTGTTGATGTAGCTCTTCCAGATGAAAGTGTTCTTAGTGAAGTTACATATCCAAACATTTCAGATAGTGGAACTTCTCCTTTAACAACCTTTGCTCCAGCTCTATCATCCATTGAATTAACTTGACCTCTTCTTCTGTTTAAATCACCTACTATATCACCCATGTTTTCTTCAGGAGTAATTACTTCAAGTTTCATTATAGGTTCCATAATAACAGCTTTAGCTGCTTTTGCTGATGTTTTAAAAGCAAGTCTTGCTGCTAATTCAAAAGACAAAGAATCAGAATCTACAGGGTGAAAAGAACCATCTTTTAAAGTAACTTTCATTGAATCTACTTCAAAACCGGCAAGAGGACCGTTTTTCATTGAATCTTTAAAACCTTTTTCTACAGAAGGAATATATTCTCTAGGAATATTTCCACCTTTGATAAGATTAACAAATTCAAGACCTGATTTTCCTTTTTCTCCTGGTTCAATTGTAAAAACAATATCTGCAAATTTACCTCTACCTCCAGTTTGTTTTTTATAGGTCTCTCTGTGATCTGCAGATTGAGTTAAAGATTCTTTATACTCTACCTGAGGTTGACCTTGATTAACTTCAACCTTAAACTCTCTTCTAAGTCTGTCTACAAGTATATCAAGATGAAGTTCACCCATACCAGATATAACAGTCTGACCAGATGCTTCATCAGTTTTTACTTGGAAAGTTGGATCTTCTTCAGCTAGTTTTCCAAGAGCCATTCCTAGCTTATCAACATCAGCTTTAGTTTTTGGCTCAACTGCAACACCAATAACTGGGTCAGGAAAGTCCATACTTTCTAAAATTATAGGATCTTTCTCTGAGGATAAGGTGTCACCTGTTTTAATATCTTTAAAACCAACTGCTGCACCAATATCTCCAGCCTCTATATAGTCAATAGCATTCTGTTTATTTGAATGCATTTGATAAATCCTAGAAATTCTCTCTCTATTTTCAGATCTATTGTTTAATATGTATGAACCTGCATCAAGTCTACCAGAGTAAACTCTGAAAAATGCTAATCTTCCAACGTAAGGATCAGTAGCAATTTTAAATGCAAGAGCAGAAAATGGTTCAGATGCATTTGGCAATCTAGAAATTTCTTCATCAGAATCAGGTTTAGTCCCTACTATTGCATCTTTATCAACTGGTGAAGGCAGATACCTACATACAGCATCCAATAAGAATTGTACACCTTTATTTTTAAATGCAGAACCACAAACCATTGGAATAATGCTAATTTCTTGAGTTGCAGCTCTAAGTGCATTGTGAACTTCATCTTCAGTGATCGAATCTGGATCTTCAAAATACTTCTCTAAAAGATTTTCGTCATATTCAGCTACAGCTTCAATTAATTCACCTCTAAGTCTTTCAGCTTCCTCTTTTAAATCATCTGGGATATCTACAATATCAAAAGTTGAACCATAATTTTCATCGTGCCATACAATAGCTTGATTTTTTACAAGATCAACAATTCCTTTAAAATCTTCTTCGTCACCTATATTAAGAACTATAGGAACAGCTTTAGAACCAAGCTTTTCAATAACTTGTTTACAAACTCCTAAAAAATTAGAACCTTGTCGGTCCATTTTGTTTACAAAACCTATTCTTGGAACCTTATAATTATCAGCTAATCTCCAGTTAGTTTCAGATTGAGGTTCTACACCATCAACAGCAGAAAATAAAAATACTAGACCATCTAACACTCTTAATGATCTATTTACCTCTACAGTAAAATCAACGTGACCAGGAGTATCAATTATATTAAAGTGATAAGGTTTAGTTTCAGCGGTAGGTTTACCTTGATCTGTTGGGAAGTTCCAACTACAAGTTGTTGCAGCAGAAGTAATTGTAATTCCTCTTTCCTGTTCTTGCTCCATCCAATCCATTGTTGCAGCACCATCATGCACCTCACCAATTTTATGACTTACACCAGTGTAAAATAAAACTCTTTCAGTCGTAGTTGTTTTACCAGCATCAATATGAGCAGCAATACCAATATTTCTTGTAAATTTTAAATCTCTTGACATACTATAATATTAAAATCTGAAATGTGAAAAGGCTTTGTTAGCTTCAGCCATTTTATGAGTATCAACTCTTTTCTTTACAGCAGCTCCCTCTTCTTTTGCTGCAGCTAAAATTTCTTGTGCTAATTTAACAGCCATAGATTTTTCATTTCTCTTTCTTGAAGCATTGATTAGCCATTTCATGGCAATTGATATTTTTCTATCTGGTCTAATAGGTGAAGGTATTTGAAAAGTTGCACCACCAACTCTTCTACTTCTTACCTCGACATGAGGCATAACATTTGAAAGGGCATCTTTCCATAATTCAAGCGAAGTCTTCTCTTCATCACCCTTTTTGCTTTCAACTATGTCAATAGCGTCATAAAAAACTTTATAAGCAGTAGATTTTTTACCCTGTAACATAAGATTATTAACAAATCTAGTTACTAACTGATCATGAAACTTTGGATCAGGAATTAGAGGTCTCTTTTTAGATTGTTTCTTTCTCATTTAGGGATTATTTTTTTGGTTTTTTTCCTCCATATTTGGACCTTCGTTGAAGTCTCCCTTCTACACCAGCTGTGTCAAGTGCTCCTCTTACAATATGGTATCTAACACCTGGAAGATCTTTTACTCTGCCACCACGAACAAGAACAATTGAGTGTTCCTGAAGGTTATGACCTTCTCCCGGGATGTATGCATTAACTTCTTTACCATTAGTAAGTCTTACTCTCGCAACTTTTCTCATTGCAGAGTTTGGTTTCTTAGGAGTAGTAGTATAAACCCTAGTACAAACACCTCTTTTTTGAGGAGATTTATTGAGGGCTACCGACTTGCTCTTCTTGGTCGAGGAAGTCCTTCCTTTTCTTACTAATTGCGATATTGTTGGCATACAATAATTTTTATTTTCCGTATTAAAGCGTGCAAATTTAAAATATATTTTGGTTTTAGTAGGTATAATTGCATGTTTTTTTTAAAAAAAAACAATTATAAATCTTAACAAATTACACCTGAGGCAATTAATTGTGTATTTAGGTATATAGCAACGAATTGACCCGGAGTGATAGCAGATTGTAATTCTTCAAATTCAACATATAAATACTCTAGATGTTTATGAAGGGAAATTTTTTGAAGTTTTTGCCTATATCTGATTCTTGCAGTTAGCTTTAGATCATGAGAATTTTGATAATTATATTGATCATTAACCCAATTAACTTCAGATAACTTAACTTTTAAAACTTTTTTTAGTAAACCTGGATGGTCTTTTCCCTCACCGACATATATTTCATTTGTTGATGTATTTGTGCCTATTATAAATAAAGGTTCATTGAAGCCTCCTATTGCTAAACCTTTTCTTTGACCAATCGTGAAAAAGTGAGCACCTTGATGCTCACCTATAATTTTACCATCTAAGGTTTTATAATCGATATGCTTAGATAAATTAGATAATCTCTTATAATTATTAGTTTCATCATAATTTTGATTAAAAACTTTAGATTTAGGGGAAATTTCTATAACATTCCCGGTTTTTTTCTTCAACTTCTGTTGAAGAAAATCTGGAAGACTAACTTTCCCAACAAAACAGAGTCCTTGTGAGTCTTTTTTTTCTGCAGTTACAAGGTTATTTTTTTTTGCAATCTCTCGAACCATAGATTTTTTTAAATTTCCTATTGGAAATAATACCTTATCCAGATGTTTTTGATTTAATTGACACAAAAAATAAGATTGATCTTTTGTTTCATCAAGACCTGAATGTAATTGATATGAATTGTTATCGTTAATTACTTTACTGTAGTGACCTGTTGCAACATAATCAGCACCCAATGAAAGTGCTATATCCATAAATACATCAAATTTTATTTCTCTATTACATAAAATATCAGGGTTTGGTGTATTCCCTTTAGAATATTCTTCAAACATATAATCAATAATTTTGTCCTTGTATTCTTTACTTAAATCTACAGTTTGAAAGGGAATATTGAGTTTTTCGGCTACTAACATGGCATCGTTGCTATCGTCTAACCATGGGCATTCATCTGAAATAGTTACATTTTCATCATGCCAATTTTTCATGAATAAACCAATTATTTCAAACCCTTGTTCTTTAAGTAGAAATGCTGCTACACTTGAATCAACACCACCAGACAAGGCAACAACAACTTTATTATTTTTCATGAAATTACTTACCTCTACTTTTCTTTTGTTTTTCTGCTTCTTCTAAAGCTTTTTGAAGTCTAGCCCTGAACCCACCTACTTTTACAGGTTTCTTTTTATTTTCCTCAATTTCAGTCAAAATTTTATTATCATCGATTATAAAGTTCTTGATAATTAGCATTAGAATAATTGTAAGAACATTGGAAATAAAATAATACAAACTTAATCCACTAGCATAATTGTTGAAGAAAAATAACATCATTAATGGCATCATGTACATTATCAATTTCATGTTAACACCACCAGTCTGGGAAGCTGACATCATCTGATCACCCGTAGTCATTTTAGTGTAGAAAAATATTGCTATAGAAGCTAAAATTGGAAAAAGACTTACATGATCTCCATATAGAGGTATGTAAAATCCTAGTTCTAATATAGAATCATAAGAAGAAAGATCATCTGCCCATAAAAAACTCTTTTGCCTAAGAGAAAAGGCTACAGGGAAAAAAGTAAACAATGCAAAAAACAATGGCATTTGTAAAAGTGCAGGTAAACAACCAGACATAGGATTTGCTCCAGACTTAGTATATAAATTCATAGTCTCCTGTTGTTTTTTCATTGGATCATCCTTAAATTTTTCGTTAATAACCTGAAGCTCAGGTTTTAAAATTTTCATTTTTATCTGAGACAAGTATGACTTATAGGTAAGAGGTGAAATAGCAATTTTTACAATTATTGTCATTATTATAATTGCTATACCATATGAAAAATAATTTGTTAAAAATGAAAATAAAGGAAAAAATACAAATCTATTTAACCAGCCAAAAATCCCCCAGCCTATAGGAACTGAATTCTCAAGATTAAGATTATAATCTTTTAATAGTTCATAATCAGTAGGCCCAAAGTACATACTGTAGCTAAGGGTGTTATTTGAAGCAAGCTCAAGAGGGACATTCGCAGAAAATCTCTTGGTGTAAATGTTATTTAAAGTTTCATTACTTGCTAAATCCTCTGAACTAATTTCTACATCATTTGATTGATTATCTAAAATAAGAATTGAACTAAAAAAATGTTCTCTAAATGATATCCAATTAACATTGTTTATATTTTTATTTTTTGTTCCAGCTACAGATAAGTATGAATCTTTTTCATCTTCAAATCCATAAGAAAGTGCAGTATATCTATTTTCGTAATCTATACTTTTAGAATTTCTAAAAGAATCTCTTTTCCAGATTAATTCAACTCCATCTGAATTTAAACTATTATTAAAATCATTTAGTTTTAAATCAAAATCGATTATACTTGAATCCTCTTCAAGAGAGTAAGTTAATTCAAGTGATCTTTTATCATCAATTTCTGCTGTTAATTTAATTATTGATTTATCTCTGATTATTTCAGCAGTATAAATTAAATCTCCTGTATTAATTATTGAGTTTCTACCATTTGGTATATTATAACTAAAAACTGATTTATTATTATTAACTAAGAATAATGGCTCATCATTATAATTAATAAATTTTTTAAGCAATAGTTTATTAATATCAGCTCCATCTGTGCTTATTTCAAATAAAATATTATCATTCTCTAAAGTAATTACTTCCTCAACAAAGTTTTCATCAAAGTTTTCATCAAAGTTTAACTCATTAGAGTTTTCCTCATAAGTATTCAAGTTAATAGAATTATCATTTACTTGATCTAGAACATCTTCAACAGCAATATCTTGTTGGTTTTCAATCATATTAGATTGGTTGTCGTAAAACCAAAACATTAGTATTACTGAAATAAGTAAAAAACCAATAAACTGAAGAGGATCAAACTTGTTTTGCTCCATAATTATTTATTTAAATATTTTTTTAGACTAGCTTTTACAAAGTTTACAAAAATTGGATGAGGATTATATACTGAACTCTTATATTCTGGATGAAATTGAACTCCAACAAACCATGGATGATCAATATTTTCTATAATTTCAACAAGCTTAGTATCAGGATTAAATCCAGCTACAATAAATTTATCATCAAATATTTTTTTAGAATATTCATTATTAAATTCATATCTGTGTCTGTGCCTTTCAGAAATTAATTTTTTCTTATAAACT